>JBKJSJ010000391.1:0-7191 GCA_046595965.1 Ferruginibacter sp. | reverse complement strand
CCACGTGTGCGTGACTTTAAAGGGATCAACGATAAAGCATTTGATGGCCGTGGAAATTACACATTGGGTGTAACAGAGCAAATCATTTTTCCAGAAATTGATATTGATAAAGTTAATAAGATTACTGGCCTGGATATCACTTTTGTAACAACAGCCGGTACCAACGAGGAAGCTTTTGAATTGCTTAAGGAATTGGGAATGCCTTTTAAAAATGTAAAGAAATAAAATCAAAATAATAAATTCTTGAAGGCAGCATCCATTTAGAATTTAAATTTTTAAAATTAGAATTTAAAATAAATTATGGCAAAAAAATCAATTGAAGCCAGGCAAAGAAAAAGAGTAAAGATTGTTGCAAAGTATGCGGAAAAAAGAGCAGCCCTAAAAGCCGCTGGTGACTATGCAGCTTTAGATCTTTTACCAAAAAATGCTTCTCCGGTTCGTTTAAAAAACCGTTGCCAGCTTACTGGCCGTTCCAGGGGTTACATGCGCCACTTTGGTTTGAGCCGTGTAATGTTCAGAGACATGGCTTTGTCCGGAAAAATTCCAGGAGTTACCAAAGCCAGTTGGTAAACCCCCTAAAGCCCCGCCAAAAAAATGGGGAATAAGGATATCGCATTGTAAAAAATTATTAAATCAATTAACAGACATCACAATGGTTACTGATCCAATAGCAGATTATTTAACAAGAATTCGTAATGCTCAAATGGCCAATCACCGTATTGTAGAAATACCTGCAAGCAATTTGAAAAAACGCATTACAGAAATTTTGTACGAAAAAGGATATATCCTCAAATACAAATTTGAAGATGACAGCAAACAAGGCCTTATTAAAATAGCTTTGAAATACGATCCTTCTACCAAGCTCCCTGTAATACAAAGCCTGGAAAGAGTAAGTCGTCCGGGTTTACGTTCTTATGCAAAGCCAGAAGATTTTAAGCGTGTGAAAAATGGTTTAGGAGTTGCCATCATTTCTACCTCTAAAGGTGTAATGACAGACAAAGAAGCAAAAGCTCAAAACGTAGGTGGAGAAGTGCTTTGCAATATTTTCTAAGAAAAAGAATAAAAGACATTTACTGATACATTAAGCTAAAACTATACTAAGCTGACCGGTTAGTGAAAAATATAAAAAATATTAAATAAAATACCATGAGTCGTATAGGAAAAAAACCAGTAGATGTGCCACAGGGGGTAACAGTAACGCTGAATAAAGACAACCAGGTTACCGTAAAAGGACCAAAAGGAGAACTAAAAGAATCTATTGACAGAGATATTACTGTAGAAATAAAAGACAATACTGTAGAATTTTCCCGTCCTACAGATCAAATCCGTCACCGGGCAATGCATGGTTTATACCGTTCATTAATAAGCAACATGGTAAAGGGTGTTACTGAAGGATATAAAAAAGAATTAGAATTAGTAGGTGTGGGTTACAAAGCTGCCAGCCAGGGAAATCTTTTAGATCTTGCATTAGGTTATTCTCACAATATCCTGGTGGAAATACCAAAAGAATTAAAAGTATCTACTGCACAGGAAAAAGGTAAAAACCCAATTATTACACTGGAAAGCATAGACAAACAATTGCTTGGCCAGGTATGTGCAAAAATAAGAAGCTTGCGTAAGCCAGAACCATACAAAGGTAAAGGTGTGAAGTTTGCTGGTGAAGTTTTGAGAAGAAAAGCAGGTAAGTCAGCAGGTAAATAATGGCCCTAACCCCTAAAGGGGAATAGAACAAATTTTAATATTTTTCCCTACCTCTTGTTAAGAGTTTGGGGCTAACGTCTCCGGCAGAATCGGGGGTATAAATAAAATAAGATGAGTAACAGTAAATCAAGTGCAAGACAAAAGATCAGGTATCGTATCCGCAAAAAAATCAGCGGTTCTTCATCTGCTCCACGCCTGAGTGTTTTTAGAAGCAATACTGAAATTTATGCTCAGTTGATTGATGACAACAATGGTGTTACCATTGCAGCAGCATCTTCTAAGCAAAAAGACATTAACGCACAAAAAGCACCAAAAATAGAAAAGAGCAAAATGGTGGGCGAAGCTATTGCAAGAAAAGCAACCGAATTAGGAATTAAGAAAGTTGTATTTGATCGCAGTGGGTATATTTATCATGGCCGTGTAAAAGCGGTAGCGGAAGGCGCAAGAGAAGGTGGATTGGATTTTTAATTGTAAAAAATTATAATAAACAACGGACATGTCAAACGTAGTATCAAATAAAATGAAGGCCGGCGATCTGGAGCTGAAGGAAAAAGTAGTCGCTATTAACCGTGTGGTAAAAACAACTAAAGGTGGTCGTGCATTTAGTTTTTCTGCATTGGTAGTAGTAGGTAACGAAGCTGGCGTAGTAGGTCATGGTTTGGGTAAAGCTAAAGAAGTGCAGGAAGCTATTACCAAAGGAATTGAAGATGCAAAAAAGAACCTTATAAAAGTTCCGGTTATGCATGGTACTATTCCTCATGAGCAACTGAGCAAAGAAGGTGCTGCTAAAGTATTGATAAAACCAGCCGCTCAAGGTACAGGTGTTATAGCCGGAGGTAGCATGCGTGCAGTATTGGAAAGTGCAGGTATTACTGATGTGTTGGCTAAAAACCTGGGTTCTGCTAATCCGCACAACGTGGTAAAAGCAAATATTAAAGCACTGGCTACTTTACGTGAACCAATTGCAGTTGCTAAAACCCGCAATATCTCTTTAAAGAAAGTATTTAACGGATGATAAACGTTTAACGTTTAAAGTTTAATGTTCAAAGTTAGCATACCCACAACCTTAAACCTTTAAACCTTAAACCTTAAACATATTAAGGTATGAAAAAGATAAAAGTAACACAAATAAGAAGCGTAATTGACCGTTCGGAGCGTCAGAAAAGAACAATGATAGCTTTGGGTTTAAAGAAAATGAACGCTGCTGTAGAAGTAGAAGCTACTCCGCAAATATTGGGTATGGTTAGTAAAGTAAACCACCTGGTAAAAGTAGAGGAATTGGCATAAGTAATTTGCCAATACGCAAATTTACAGATACGCAAATAGTTGCACTTAGAATTAAGTTAAACAGGATTAAGAATAAATTTCCCAATTGAATTTTGCAAATTTGCTCATCTGCAAATTTGATCATTATAAAAAAAGCGAGCCCCGAATGCTTTCGGGGCGTAAGTTTAAAATAAAAGCAAACATGAAATTACATACACTTAAGCCCGCAAAAGGAGCTACACACAAAGCAATAAGAATTGGCCGTGGTGAAGCAAGTGGAAAAGGCGGCACATCTACGAAAGGTAACAAAGGCGGACAAAGTCGTGCAGGTTACAAAAGTAAAAAAGCGTTTGAAGGTGGCCAGATGCCTATTCAGCGTCGTATCCCCAAGCGTGGATTTACCAACATTAACCGTATAGATTATAAAGTAATCAACATTGGGCAGGTAGATCATTACGCAGAAAAATACAACATCAAAGAATTTACACTTGATAACTTATACATCAATAGCCTGGTTGGCCAGAATGATTTAATAAAAGTGCTGGGCAATGGAGAAATAAAAGGCAGTTATACTTTTAAAGTAAATGCCATTAGTGCAAAAGCAAAAGCAGCTATTGAAGCTTCCGGAGGAACTGTAGAAATAGTTAAATAATTTACCGATATTTGCCGACGCATAAAAATTCTTTATGCGTCTTTTTACTTTTTGAACCACTAACTATTTAAATCGATTTAATTCTGTGAAGAAGTTCATAACAACCATAAAAAATATCTGGAGCATTGAGGAGCTGAGAAATAAAATTATTTTCACGCTTATCCTGCTTTTCATTTATAGATTAGGATCCTTTATCGTTTTACCCGGTATAGATCCCAACAAATTAGACAATCTTACTGCAAGTACACAAGGCGGCATGCTGGGCTTGCTGAATGCCTTTGTGGGAGGTGCTTTTTCCAAAGCCTCCATTTTTGCATTGGGTATTATGCCCTATATTTCTGCATCTATCTTTATGCAGTTAATGACCATTCTTGTTCCGCAAATGGCTAAGATTCAAAAAGAAGGAGACAGCGGAAGAAAAAAAATAAATCAATGGACAAGATACCTTACCGTAATTGTTACAGCATTTCAGGCTGCAGCTTACATTGGATATTTAAATAGTCCCGGTATTCAGGAAGCATTAATTCCAGCTTATGGTAAATTCTTCTGGGTTTCTACTGTAGTTATTCTTACAGTAGGTACTTTATTTGTAATGTGGCTGGGTGAAAAAATTACCGACAAAGGATTGGGTAATGGTACGTCTATCATTATCATGATCGGAATTCTTGCACGCCTTCCGCATTCATTCATGGAAGAGTGGTCTTCCAGATTTGCTACTTATGGAGTAGGCGGTTTATTATTTGTACTCGTAGAACTCGTATTTCTTATAGCAGTTATCATGGGTTTAATTATGCTGGTGCAGGGCACCCGCAAAGTTCCTGTAAACTATGCCAAGCAAATAGTAGGTAACCGCCAGTTAGGTGGTGCCCGGAATTTTCTTCCACTAAAAGTAAATGCTGCAGGTGTAATGCCTATCATTTTTGCTCAGGCCATTTTGTTTTTGCCTACAATATTTACAGGCTTTACCGGCTCTGGCTGGGCAAGTTATTTTACAGATCACACCAACGTAGTATATATGATTGTATATTCTATTTGTGTAATCGGGTTTACATTTCTTTACACCGCATTAATTTTTAACCCAAAGCAAATGGCAGATGAGTTAAAAAGAAACAATGGTTTTATTCCTGGTGTAAAACCAGGTCAGCCTACGGCAGATTATATTGGAACCATCATGGATAGAATTACTTTGCCCGGGGCCATCTTACTGGCAGTGGTAGGTATTTTGCCTGGTATTTTTCAACTGGTATTCAAAATGCAGCCCAACTTTGCCACCTTCTTTGGCGGTACTTCTTTACTCATAATGGTAGGTGTTATTTTAGATACCCTACAGCAAATAGAAACACAATTATTAATGCGTCAGTACGATGGCTTAATGACAGGAGGAAGAATACAGGGCAGGCAGGCAGTTACTTCTGGTATTTAAACACTACCTGTTTTATAAAAAAAACTTATCAAACCCTGACGATAACATCGTTGGGGTTTGTTTTAATTTTTAATTGTTTTAATGAACGCTAAACCGCTGACCTCTCTAACTCCAATAATTAAAATGCTCCAAAGCATAACTAATTTCTAAACGAAAAAAAATGATCATTTATAAAACAAAAGAAGAAATAGAGATAATGCGCCACAGTTGTTTACTGGTAGGCAAAACGCATGCAGAACTGGCAAAAATTTTAAAGCCTGGCATTACTACAATGAAAATGAATACCCTTGCAGAAGAATTTATAAAAGACAATGGAGGCATACCTTCTTTTAAAAATTACGGCGGCTCTTATCCTTTTGCTACCTGCATTTCTGTAAATGATGCAGTGGTACATGGGTTTCCTTCTGATGATGAATTAAAAGATGGGGATATTGTTTCTGTGGATATAGGAATTTTTAAAAATGGTTTTCATGGTGATAGCGCATACACTTATGCTATAGGGGAGGTTTCTCAAGAAATTAAAATGCTCTTAAAAGTTACCAAAGAATCATTGTATAAGGGAATAGAAAAAGCCCGCCAGGGAAACAGGGTAGGCGATATTGCTTATGCCATACAGGAACATACAGAAAGGAAATATGGATACGGTGTGGTGAGAGACCTGGTGGGGCATGGCCTGGGCCGCAGCCTGCACGAAGACCCACAGGTGCCCAATTATGGTAAAAGAGGATCGGGTCCTAAATTAAAAGAAGGCATGGTGCTGGCCATAGAACCCATGATAAATATGGGCGTAAAAGAAGTTTATCAGGATGATGATGAATGGACCATCCGCACCAAAGACAATAAACCTTCTGCACACTTTGAGCATGATGTATGCATCACTAAAGGAACTGCAGATATCCTTTCTTCTTTTACAGAAATTGAAACTGCAGAAAAAGGAAACTCTAATTTGAGTTGGAGTTTTAATTAAGGTCAATGGTCAATAAGTCAGTAAGTCAATAGCCTAAAATAATTTTAAAAATAGCAATATAATGACCAACGACATTTGACCAATGACAATTATAAAATGATGCCACAAAAAAAAACACTGGTAGTAATCGGCGGCGGCGCAGCAGGTTTTTTTTGTGCAGTTAATGCAGCCAGAATGCATCCCTGGTTGCAGGTAATACTCTTAGAAAAATCTTCAAAATTATTAAGCAAGGTAAAAGTAAGTGGGGGTGGCCGATGCAATGTAACCCACGCCTGCTTTAGCATTTCAGATATTATAAAAAAATATCCAAGGGGTGCATCGTTTCTTAAAAAAGCATTTCATCATTTTTTTACTACCGATACCGTTGAATGGTTTAAAGAAAGAGGAGTACCCTTAAAAACAGAAGCAGATGGAAGAATGTTTCCCCTCAGTAATACTTCGCAAACCATTATTAATTGCCTGCTCAGTGAAGCAGATAAATATAAGGTAGAGATAAGAATGAATGCAGAGGTGATGGAAATACAGTCAATGGTCAGTAGTCAAAAGTCAAATGAAGAAGGACCAGGAAATAATAATAACCAGTTTAATTTAATAATGGCAGGCAACAAAACATTGTCTGCAGATTATGTATGCATAGCCAGTGGGGGATATCCAAAATCTGCACAGTTTAACTGGCTCACAAAAACCGGCCATACCATACAAAGCCCGGTTCCATCTTTATTTACTTTAAATATTCCACAGAATCCTATCACAGCCTTAATGGGCATCAGTGTAGAAAATGTAACCATAAAAATTACCGGCAGCAAAATTCTGCAAAGTGGCCCCTTGCTTATTACTCATTGGGGATTGAGCGGACCGGCCGCTTTAAAATTATCTGCATGGGCTGCCAGGGATTTAGCTGCATGCAATTATCATTTTACCATCCAGGTAAACTGGTTGCCTGCATACAATGAAAATAGTTTAACCGAAAAATTACGCCAGGTACGGTTTGAACTTGCTGCGCAAAAAATAGTAAACAGAAATCCTTTTGGTTTACCCTCCAGGTTATGGGAATATTTTCTCTTGCAGTGTGGCATAAACGCAGATTTGCGTTGGGCCGATTTGCCTGCAAAAGAACAGAATAAACTAATAAAAATTTTGTGTGCACAGTCGCTGCAGGTAAAAGGCAAAACTACTTTTAAA
>JBKJSJ010000266.1:0-3759 GCA_046595965.1 Ferruginibacter sp. | reverse complement strand
AAAAAACGATAGAAATATATAAATTATACGGATCAGATTCAGCTCACAGTATGGTAGAATCTAAACAGGGTATTGGTTTAATGAAACAGGTAAGCGATTTGATAACCACTCTTCAAACAAAGGAGAAGAAAATTTTAAAAAGATCTACGGCAGGTAGTCAGAAATTTGCAAAAAATACTTCCAATCAACTGTTATTACTCGGGTTGGTATTTTTATTTATTATAGTAGTATCATACTATACCATCAATAAAAATTTTAAAGCACTATTAAGTTCACAAAAACAATTAAAGTTTAATGCATCGCTTATAAGAAATATATCGGATCCTATTGTTACTACCGATAAAGAAGAAAACATTACTAACTGGAATGCGTATGCAGAAGATTTGTATGGATACAAGGAAGCTGAAGTGATTGGAAAAAATGTACTGGACTTACTGGAAATGACAGAGAACTATCGGGCACTAAGAAATAATGCAGCAAAAAATGCTGATAATGATTACTGGAAAGGAGAGCAGATACATTATCATAAAAGCGGCAGCCCCATTTATGTAGAAGTAACCGCTTCTTCTATAAAAGATGAAGAAGGAAATATAACCGGCACTGTATCTGTAATACGGAATATTACACAACGAAAACAAAATGAAGAACAACTGAGGCGACTTACCCTGAACCTGGAAGAAGAAGTAAAAATAAAAACAACCGAGCTGCAAAATATTTTTTCCAGGATTACAGATGCCTTTGTAGCATTAGACAAAAACTGGAATTATACTTACCTCAATAACCAGGCAGCAGAACTTCATGGAAAATCTGTAGAGGAATTGATAGGGAAAAATATTTGGGCAGAAAACCCGGATATTTTGGAAGAACCATTTTACGATGCCCTGCAGTTGGCAAATAGTACAGGGTTGCCACAGAAACTCCAATTATATTATTCTAAGTTAGACCGATGGTATGAAGACCTCATCTATCCATCCGCCGATGGAATTTCTGTATATTATCACGACATCACCCATAGAAAAAAAGCAGAAATAGGCCTACATGCAGCTCACGTAAAACTGAATTATCATATTAATAATACACCTATGGCGGTGGTAGAATTTAATATTCATAAAAAAATTATTCAGTGGAGCAGGAGAGCTACTGAAATGTTTGGATGGACTTCAGAAGAAATGATGCAAGAAGAAAATAATTTGCAAAAGCTGGTTTTTCGGGATGATATAGCCCTTGTACAAAAAGCCTTTGATTACCTGCCACAAAAAAAATTGGATAATGGCATACTGCAAATACGTAATAATACCAATGATGGAAAGGTTATTTATTGCGATTGGTACAACTCGGTATTGAAAAATAACGAAGGAGAAATTATTGGTATTATGTCGTTGGTGCAGGATATAACCCACCGCAAAGAAATAGAAAAAAAATTGCTGGAAGAAGAGTCTAAGTTTAGAAACCTGGTAGAGCAGTCCATGGTAGGTGTGTACATCATACAAGATAATATATTTGCTTATGTAAATCCAATACTTACAGAAATTACCGGCTACTCTGCAGAAGAAATGCAGCAAAAATTATCGGTGATGGATATGGTGCATCCCGATGATAAAGCATTTGTGAAAAAAAATATAGAGGATCGGTTTAGCGGTGTAAAACCTTATTTAAATTACCAGGTGAAAGCAATTAAAAAAAATGGAGAACTTTTTTATGCAGAAGTATTTGGTTCTGCCACCCAATACCTTGGCAAACCTGCCATCATTGGCACTTTGATAGATATAACAGAACGCCGGCAGGCTGTAGAAAAAATACAGGCATCGGAAACGGCCCTGCAAAAATCGAATGAACGTTTTATATTGGTGAGTAAAGCCACCAATGATGCAGTATGGGACTGGGACCTGCAAACCAATACCGTTTGGGGAAATGATGCATTTAAAAATATTTTTTATGCAGATGAAGATGTAGAATTTTCGATAGAAAATTTTTTGAAAAATATTCATAAAGCAGATGTAGATCATTTGCTGAGTAATTTTAAAAGCTCAGTGAAAGAACAAAAAACATTAGTTACAGAATTGTTCCGGTATAAAAGCAGGGATGGAAATTACAGAATACTGGCCGACAAAGCTTATATAATTTTTGATGAAAATAAAAGAGCCGTAAGAATGCTGGGTGCCATGAGGGATATTACCGAAGAAAAAGAAGCACAGCAAAAGCTTCTGTTGGAAAAAAATCTTTCAGACTCTATTATAAACAGCCTGCCGGGTATTTTTTATTTAATAAACCAGCGGGGGCAATACCTGCGGTGGAATAAAAATTTTGAAACAGTTACAGGATACAGTTATTCCGAAGTAGCTATGTCTAATCCGCTAAATTATTTTTTAGAGAAAGACCATGTAATGATTCAATCAAAAATAGAAAATGTTTACCTGGCAGGCGAAGACGAAGTAGAAGCAGAATTGCTAACAAAAAATGGAAAATTAGTTCCCTATTATTTAGTGGGTAAACAAATTATGTATGAGGGTGAAACCTGTTTGGTAGGTTGCGGTTTAGACATATCAGAAAAAGTAAAATCGCAAAAGGCATTACTGGAGAATGAAGAAAAATTCAGAATATTAATAGAGCAGGCTTCCGACGGAATCTTTATCAGCAATATGAAAGGCGAATACCTGGATGTAAATTCTAATGGATTAAAATTATCAGGATATTCCAAGGATGAGTTAATGAAGCTTTCCATTTTTGATCTTATTCCACCAGGGGATGAAAAAGCAAACCCACTTAAAATTGATGAAATACTTGCGGGAAAAGTAACGATAAATGAAAGAAGGATGCGGCATAAAGATGGTCACCTGGTGCATGTGGAGATAAGTGCCAAATTGCTTACAGACGGCAGGTTCCTGGGTATAGTAAGAGATATTACTGCAAGAAAAGAAAATGAAGAAGCCCTGCGTTTGTCCGAAGAAAAATACCGCTTGCTTTTTTATCAGAACCCAATGCCCATGTGGATGATATCTATACCCGAAAGAAATTTTTTGGATGTGAATATAGCGGCGATAGAATTTTATGGTTATTCAAAAGAAGAATTTCTGTCCATGAATATTATGGATATAAGACCCAGGGAAGATGTGGAATTAGTAAGTAAATCGCTGAGCGATGGTGCATCTGGCATTAACCGGGCTGGCATCTGGAGGCATACAAAAAAAGATGGCAGCCCCATAACAGTAAATATTATTTCTCATAATATTGAATTTGAAGGCCGCCCTGCCAAATTGATACTGGCCAATGATGTTACCGAAAAAATGATGGCAGAAGATAAACTACAAAAATCGTATGAAGCCTTTCGTGAACTGGCAACCCACCTGGAATCTATCAGGGAGGCAGAAAGAACGCATATAGCCCGAGAAATTCACGACGAGTTGGGACAGCAGCTTACAGGATTAAAAATGGATATTTCGTGGCTGAGTAAAAAAATTAGTGACCAGGATACGGAAGTAAAGAAAAAAATTCAGGAAACAATTACACTAATAGACACTACCGTAAAAACGGTAAGACGCATTGCCACAGAATTGCGTCCCAGTATTCTGGACGATTTAGGCCTGGTGGCAGCTATGGAATGGCAAAGCGAAGATTTTGAAAAACGATCTGAAATAACCTGTATTTTCCTGAGTAAAATACAGGGTGTGAAAATAGCTCCGGAAATGTCCACGGGCATTTTTAGAATTTACCAGGAAAGCCTTACCAATGTAATACGGCACTCACAAGCCAGCCAGGTAT
>JBKJSJ010000209.1:0-4348 GCA_046595965.1 Ferruginibacter sp. | reverse complement strand
GCTGCTCTTATGGAAATATCTTCTTTTAAATAAGAATAAGCAGTACCGGGTATGGGTATAAATGCTGCTGCCGGAACAACGCCATTTATTTTAAAAACACTTGTATTAACTGTTTTCATTATTATATTCAAAAAATGATTGGTTACCTGGCTTTGCCCCGTTGGTACAAAATTTTGGTGAGCAGAAAACACAGTAATATCATTGATTGTTTGTTCAACAGCATTTAATACAATCATTTCGGGATCTGAAATAGTTTGCGGGTTTCCACAGGCTTGTGTGGTTACGTATTGAACAACCTGTATTGGCTTGTCTGCATTTATAAAAGTAGGTTGAGAAGTTGTGTATTCGTAATAGGAAGATGAAAGTAAACCAGACAAAGTAACCGTAACTCCATTTTCAATCTTTGTTACTACCGTTGTTGGGTCATTAACAAATACCCTGATAATATCTGCATTGTTATCGCTGGCAGATGCAGGAACTTTTTTTAAAGGGGATGTTAGAAATTGTTTTCCCCATGCACCTATCGGAAAAATCTGTTGTAATAAATTATCGCCAGTTGTTGCAGATGCACAACCTAAACTTGTGAAAGTAGTAGCAGAAAAAACGGCAATTGGTAAACACCCGATTCCACCTGAAGGAAGGGATTTTACTCTAGTGCCTGATAAATCCAGAGAAGAAACAAATTGTACCTGGTAAGCATCACCAGGGTTGGCAAGGGTTACCTGGTAAGGAACATTGGCTGGTCTTCCGCTGCGGGTAGCTACAGCAGGAGTAATTTCTACAGTAGTATTTGGTAAAGCCGCCATTATTACTAATTCTCCATAACCGGTAGCTCCATTGTGCCTGTAACTGGGAAGCATGTATTCTTTTCCCCAAACCTTTACAGGTAAAACTAAAGTGGCTCCCGAACGGGCACTTCTTATAATATGGGCATATACTGCAACATCTCTATCTGCAGTTACATGAATGCCAGCCCCGGTTTTTATTCCATCCTGCTGATCTAAATAGGGGGCAATATTTCCTGCGGAACCACCAGCACCCGGACCAATAAATTTATAGGTAACCGTATTTGCAGTAACCGTAAAAGGAACGATTGTGCCTGCGACATTCAATTGCCCTGTTGCATTTACATCCGAGGTAATGTAAATGCCCATTGCAGAATTTGTTGCATCAACATGGGCAGGATAGCATACCCAAAAATCCTGTCCTTTATTAGAAAAATCCTGCGCAAAAGAAGTGATAAATGAATTGATAAAAAATAAGCAAAAAATAAATTTCCTCATTATAGATTTGCAGTTAAGTATATCAGACTATATAGAATTAGGTAAGTTTAACATGATTTCAAATTTAGACTTAAAAGAAATAGAGATCGGATATTAAAATTTATAACCTGTAATTGAGTGAATCAAAAATGTTATCACCATACATTCCTCGGGCAGGTATCTCCGTATTTATTGCCCAGCATAAAGCCAATCATAATTTCATGAGTATTGCCTGTGTAGGCCCGTAAACTGCTGGTAGTGGCGGCTTCATAGGCATAGCTTAAATTAAAACTATTAGAAATATTTAATCCTGCCATACCGGAGTAACCCGAAATTAAATCACCATAACGGTAACTGCCTCCTACCCAGAATTTATCCAAGTATTGCAGTTTTGCATTAGCGTGTACGCCTAACAGTTGGGGTTGCCAGTACTGAACCATTACAGAAGGCGTAAGATTTAAATCTTCGCTTATCAGTAACCGGTAGCCAGCCGTTAAAAAATAATTGGGCGTGTAATAGGTTGCGTATTTATTGTTTTTAGCAAAACTTACTTTACCCGGAATTATGTTTTGCACTGCCAGGCCAACAAAATAATTATGAGAGTATAACCATAGGCCCGCCCCTACTTCTGGCTTTAGTTTTTTTAATTCCCCGCTACTATAACCAATGGCAGGATCATTGGGATTAAGGCTGGCCCATTCTATTTTTGTGCGGTCTAAACTTACACTTGTTATGCCTGCATTAAATCCTGCACTCAAAGTGGTTTTTATTCCCAATGGTTTATGGTAGGCATAAGATGCAAACAAAGACCAGCGGTTAATGTAACCCGCTTTATCATTTACTGCAATCATCCCAATACCATGATGCGGTTCGGGTGCGATATATGTTTCCCAATATTGCTCACCTCTTGGATTTTGGCCTGGCATTTCAAATGAAGTAGAACTGGTGCGTAGATCTTTTTTACCAATGGGGCCATGAATACTAAAATAACTTGTAACAGGTGCACCATTGATACCCGTCCACTGATTGCGATTACTTAATTTAATATCAGTATAATTTTCAATTCCCGTTACCCCAGGATTAAGTATATAATTATTTAAAACATACTGGGTATAGGAAGGTTTTGCCTGGCTGTAGGCTATCAAACAAAAAAACTGAATGGCTATAAAAAAACTAAATGGTTTCATACTGCTTTCTTTCACTAAACCCTTCCGGATCATTATCTTTTTTTTGCAATCAAATATAGAGATAACGGTTGATTAAATTATTTTACAATGGTGATGTAACCAGTCATAGGCTTTCGTCCATTCTCCGGTTCAATAATATAATAATAAGTATCTATGGGTAATGTGTTGCCATTGATAGTACCATTCCACGGCGTTTTATATCCTCTCGATTGAAATACCAATTGCCCGTTTCGGGTAAATACTTTTACCCTGCAGTCAGGATAAGTGTCTAAATATTCTATGATCCATTTATCATTAATACCATCCCCATTGGGTGAAAAAGTATTAGGGATATTAGGACCTTTCAGAATTTTTACAAACACCTGGTCGCTGGCACTGCAACCCCCTGGATTGGATACAGTAATTTTATACATTATATCCTGCAAAGGAGTAGTAACAGGATTTGCAAGGCTGCTATTATTTAAATAAGTAGCAGGCTCCCACAGGTAATTTAAATTAGTACCTGTAGTGGTTGTATTTAAAGTTAAGCTTCCACCTTCCAATACAACTTTATCGGCCCCAGCATTTACTGTTGGGTATGGATAAACAGTAAAAGGTTTGCTCATGGTATCACTATTGCAGCCAATACTGTTGATGATATAAAGCTTTACATTGAATGTACCTGCATTGCTGTATAAATGAGAAGGATTCTGTTGCTGTGCGGTATCTCCATCACCAAAACTCCAATGCCAGAAATTTATAGTACCATCTGCACCTGTGCTTTTATCTGTGAAACTTACATTATCTGCTAAGCAAATTGATGGCACACTAAATTGAAAATTGGCTTTTGGTTGTGGATGAATATTATTTAAATTTATGATAGTATCATGCATGCAACCTGCACCACTCGTTACCTGAAGTGCAACATTAAATGGTCCTGATCCTGTATAAATATGTGAAGGATTTTTAGCCGTAGAATTATTGGAAACACCACTAACAGCATCACCAAAATTCCATAAGTAGGTAAAAGAATTTTGTGTACCATCCGCTATGGTAGATTGGTTATTAAATGTAACAGATGCGGCAGGCAAACACACACTGGGTGGAAATGTAAAATTACTTTTAGGCAAAGGTTTTACCGCTATCAATTTACTGCTGATGCTGCTAAGGCAACCATTTGCAGAAGTATTAAACATTGTAACTGTATAATTTCCGGCAGATAAATAATTATGCTGCACCACTGCTCCGGAGGCAAAGGTTTGTGGGGCTGTATTATCTCCAAAATTCCAGGTTGTACCGGATAGAGCCACACCCGCAGCAGGTGCTGATTGATCAGTAAAGATTATGGTATTTTTTTCGCACAGGGGTAATAAAACAATGAACCTTGCAGCAGCGGTATCTAAAACTTTAATTGTTGTGCTAACAGAATCGGTACATCCACCGGCAGTGGCCACAAATTTATATTGAATTGTGTGGGTTCCAATTCCTGCCAGAACAGGAGAAAAAGTCCATCCTGCGGCAAAAGAAACTCCAGGGCCTGCATAACTTTCGGTTCCCACTACTCCCCCTGTTTCTTTACCAAAATTTAATTTTAAAGTAGCACCGTTATAACATTGATTTGGAATAGCACTTATCTGCACAGCAGGAGTTGCAAATACTGTTACAGGTTGAATGCGATCATTCACACATATACCTCCTGAGTATGCCCGCATACGTATGGTATAATTTATTGTAGTGGTTGCTAATGGATATTTATGTTTATATATTTTATTAAAAAAAGGAAAATCATCTGCCTGCAAAACAGCGGGCTCATTTATATTATCCCAATATATTTCTACTTTGGTAATATTACCGGATGCAATGGTAGATTTATTTTGAATAGATAATGTGTCGCTGGAGCAGGAACCGGATGGATTTAAC
>JBKJSJ010000207.1:0-3746 GCA_046595965.1 Ferruginibacter sp. | reverse complement strand
ATAAATATTTGCTTCGCCTGTTGTATATCTTCAATTTATAGTTGGTCAACTCAAAAAATAAAATTTAGCTTATCATTTATTATTGGTTTGTTTTACACCGCAATCTTGTAAAAATGCAAACGCCACTTTTTTAAGTGGCGTTTGCATTTTTTATATTGAGCTTTTCAAACCAATTGTTTAACCTTTCAGCTTTTGAATTATTTATTTTTTCAAAAGTTCCATTCAGGGTTTCACTGGCACTAACTACATCCCAAACTATTTCCACAATTCAAACACTTGTAGCAAGTACCGCTTCTTACAGTTATGTGACCGCACACATTACAGGCCGGTGCATCGCTCTGCATATTTTTTGCTGCAGCATTGGAAGCACTCATACCCATTGTAGAAGACTTGGCAGCGTAGGCGGCTTTGTATGGTTTTACTTCTGGTTTTGTTGAAGCAGCAGCAGCACCCAATACTCTTACATCACTAAGGTCTTGTTTTCTATCTCCAATAGTAGGAGAATTTAAATCCCAGGATTCGGTGCCTGTATTTTGCACTTCGGGTTTATCCAGCACATGCACTAAATCATTGCGTCCAAGATATTCATACGCCAGGGAACGGAACATAAAGTCTATTATAGAAGTAGTGGTTTTAATGTTGGGATGTTCTACCATACCGGCAGGTTCAAAACGGGTGAACACAAATTTTTCTACATACTCTTCCAGCGGCACACCATACTGCAAACCAATAGAAATGGCAATGGCAAAACAGTTGAGCATACTACGCATGGTAGCACCTTCTTTGGCCATATCAATAAATATTTCACCAAGAGTGCCATCATTGTATTCTCCGGTGCGGAGGAACAACGCCTGCCCATTTATTTTTGCTTTTTGAGTAAAGCCCCTGCGCTTGGGTGGCAATGCACGGCGTTCTACAATCATGGCCAACTGGCGTTTCAGCGAAGTGTCGGCACTGCTTTGTACCCTTTTGTTCATTTCTTCTAAAAGGTCCTCAATGGTCAATTTAGACATATCAACCAATGTGGACTTTACTTCTGTGGACTGTTGTGCATCGTCATTGATCGCTTCTTCTTCCTCCGTCTTTTTCTTTTTATCTGATTTATTACTGAGCGGCTGGCTCATTTTGCTGCCATCACGGTAAAGTGCACACGCTTTTAAACCCAGCTCCCAGCTCAACCTGTAAGAGTCTGCTATTTCTTCTATAGCAGCTTCGTTCGGGAGGTTAATGGTTTTACTTATGGCACCGCTCAGGAATGGTTGTGCTGCAGCCATCATGCGGATGTGCCCGTGAGCATGTATATAACGCTCACCTGATTGTCCGCATTTATTGGCACAATCAAAAACAGAAAGATGTTCATCTTTTAAATAAGGTGCCCCTTCTATTGTCATGGTACCACATACATAAATGTTGGCAGCATCTATTTGTTCATCCGTAAATCCTAAAGCTTCCAGCAGGCTCCATCCAAAGTCGTTGTATTGCGCCGGGTTAAAGCCAAGCCTTTGCAAACAGGCTTCTCCAAGCGTATATACATTAAATACAAAACCTATTTCAAAAGCACTACCCATAGCTGCATTCAGCTTTTCAATTTCATTGGGCAAAAAACCTTTTTGTAAAAGTGAAATTTCGTTGATGTGCGGAGCACCATTTAAAGTAGCATGCCCTTTTGCATAATTTACAATTTCCAACAATTCTTTTTCGCTATACTTTAAATTGCGCAATGCCTGTGGCACACTCTGGTTAATGATTTTAAAATAACCACCACCGCTTAGTTTTTTAAATTTCACCAAAGCAAAATCAGGTTCTACCCCGGTAGTATCGCAATCCATCACCAGGCCAATAGTTCCTGTGGGAGCTATCACCGTAGTTTGTGCATTTCGATAACCATTTTTTTCGCCCTGCTGCACTGCATTGTCCCATGCTTTGGTAGCAGCAGTTAATAAATAATCGGGGCAATATTTTGCATTGATGCCCTGTGGTTTTATTTCCAATCCTTCATACGCATCCATAGCATCGTAGGCAGCAGCACGGTGGTTGCGCATTACACGAAGCATGTGCTCTTTGTTTAGTTCATACTTATCAAATGCACCCAGGAAGCCGGCCATTTCTGCAGAAGTTGTATAAGCCACACCAGTCATGATAGCAGTGATAGCACCTGCAATGCCTCTTGCTTCTTCGCTGTCGTAAGCAATACCACTTACCATGAGCATAGAGCCAAGATTAGCATACCCTAAACCAAGAGTTCTGTAATCGTAAGATAATTGTGCAACTTCTTTACTGGGAAATTGTGCCATTAAAACTGAGATCTCCAATACCACTGTCCACAGGCGGCAGGTATGTTCAAAGCCCGCCACATCAAAACTATTATCTGACTCATTAAAAAATTTGCGAAGATTTACTGAAGCTAAATTGCAGGCAGTATTGTCTAAAAACATATACTCACTGCAAGGGTTACTCGCTCTTATGGGGCCACCTTCGGGGCAGGTATGCCATTCGTTGATGGTGCTGTCAAATTGTGTTCCGGGATCTGCACAACGCCATGCAGCATAATTTATCTGGTCCCATAAACTTTTTGCTTTTACAGTTTTCATGGTGCGGCCATCGCTTCTTGCTTTTAGTTCCCAGTCGCCGTTTTCGTCCAATGCTTTAAAGAAACTGTTGGGCACACGTACAGAGTTATTACTGTTTTGTCCGCTCACTGTGCGGTATGCTTCACCTTCGTAATCGCTGGGATAACCTGCCGCAATTAATGCGGCTACTTTTTTTTCTTCTTCTACTTTCCAGTTTACAAATTCTACTATTTCGGGATGATCTAAATCTAAGCAGACCATTTTGGCAGCACGCCGGGTAGTACCACCGCTTTTAATAGCACCTGCTGCACGGTCACCAATTTTTAAGAAACTCATGAGGCCGCTGCTGGTTCCACCACCACTTAATTTTTCGCATTCGCCCCGTATGCTGCTATAGTTGGTTCCTACACCGCTGCCATATTTAAATATTCTTGCTTCTCTTACCCACAGATCCATTATACCACCATCATTTACCAGGTCGTCTTCTACACTTAAAATAAAACAGGCATGAGGTTGTGGGCGCTCATAAGCACTGGTAGATTTTTTAAGCATTCCATCTTCGGCATCTACATAATAATGTCCCTGCGGTTTTCCGGTAATGCCATACACTTCGTGCAAGCCAGTATTAAACCATTGCGGGCTGTTGGGTACACAGGCCTGGTTAAGGATAGAGTAAACCAACTCATCGTAAAATATTTCTGCATCTTTTTCGCTGCAGAAGTAATTGCTGCGTTCGCCCCAAACCCGCCAGCAATGAGCCATACGATGCGCCACTTCCTTGCTGCTTTTTTCTCGGCCAGTAGTACCATCTGGTTGTGGCACTCCTGCTTTTCTAAAATATTTTTGTGCCAAAATATCTGTTGCAATCTGGCTCCACTGTTTTGGCACTTCCACATTGTCCATCTGAAATACAATTTCGCCGGTAGGGTTTTTTATTACAGAGGTTCGATAGTCGTACTCAAACATATCGAAGGAGCTTACGCCTTCTTTGGTAAACTGGCGACTAAAACTAAGCGCCTTTACAGATTGCTTTTTTGTTGGCATAGTCAATGTTGTTGTTTTAGTGGATTAGTGGTTTGGGTTAAATAAAACAGTGGATAACGAAAATATCTTTTGTACTCCAACTTTCAATTGCTTAAATATTCACAAGCTGTGGACAAAATATGGGGATATTTA
>JBKJSJ010000165.1:0-5403 GCA_046595965.1 Ferruginibacter sp. | reverse complement strand
GGTAAACTTTTGCTAAATACCGAAAAAGTAAGTTTTGCCATTACTGCTTTCGACCGCTACAGCGGCTCTACCAATCAAAATGGAATTTATGAAGCAGTGTTGTATAACAATGATAAGGCTATTGCGGGTTTCAGGATGGACAGTATTACTTATACCGATACCCGCTACCTCAATGCTCATATTGATTATAAACTCCGGTCTAAGGGGGGATCATGGCTGCAGCATTTATCCCGCTTGCCTGGCAATAAAGATGCTATTTATAAAACGGATGCAAGCAATGGAATTGTGGAGCTGACTCCGCATGAGGAGAAGGCTTTAAAAATTACAGTTGCAGATCCCGCCGGCAATATTTCTACCCTAAAATTCAGTATTGCTACAATTGCTTTTTCCGCCAGCAGGCCTGCCGCACAGGCCGGTGAACAAAAACAGTTTAATCCCGGATTTATCAATGTGTTTGAAAATGAACATATTCAATTTTACCTGGGCGAAAATGCTTTATACGATTCCTTTAATTTTAGGTACAACGAAACAAAAGATATAAAAGGAAAAATCGTTTACCAGGTACACGATGCTACCGTTCCTTTGCACACATATTTCAACTTAAATATTAAACCCGGTTTTTTAGTAACCGATACTGGCAAAGTTGTAATGCACCGTTTTTATGGAGCTAAGGATGATTATAAAAAAGCAATGTTTGAAAATGGTTGGTACAAAGCTGCGTTCAGGGAAATGGGAAATTTTCAATTGATGATAGACAGTATTGCTCCTGTGGTAAGACCCATTGGGTTTGTGAACGGTATGAATGCATCAAAGCTATCGAGGTTGTTATTTGTGGTAACTGATAACACGGAAGAAATAAAAAATTTTAAGGCTACTATAGATGGAAAATGGCTTAGGTTTACAAATGATAAGGGGCGCAATTTTATTTATAAATTTGATGAGCACTGCCCGCCCGGCCCGCATGAGCTGATAATAGAAGCAGAAGACCAGGCAGGAAATATTACCCGAAAAAATTACATTTTTACCCGGTAATAAAAATTGGTTGGCTGTTTAGCATTTCATCTAAACTTCTAAACCCGATAAAAGCGTATTTTAATATTTAAAAAAAACCTCCATGGCTATTTTAAAAGAAGGGCAAAAAGCACCCGCATTTAATGGGATAGATCAAAACGGAAATACATTTTCCCTGGCAGATTTTAAAGGTAAAAAACTGGTGGTTTATTTTTATCCACAGGATGATACACCCACCTGCACCGTGCAGGCCTGCAATATCAGGGATAATATATCAGCATTTAGAAGTAAAGGCATACATATCATAGGCGTTAGCCCGGATGCGGTAAAGAAGCATAAAAAATTTGAACTGAAATTTAAACTGCCCTTTACTATGCTGGCGGATACCGATCATTCTATCATTGATAAATTTGGCGTGTGGGGACCAAAACAATTATTTGGAAAAAATTACCTGGGCTTGATGCGTACCAGTTTTTTAATAGATGAAAAAGGGATCATTAAAAAGGTAATTTTAAAACCAAAAAGCAAGCAGCATGCAGCAGAAATTTTGCAGGCATGGGAGTTAATAACGGGTTAGGAGTTTAGGTGTTTAGAGAGCTGACTATTATATCAGATAGTTCTTAAAAAAATAGTAATATAGAAACTGTTGTATATATAATTAAAGAAAATTCATGGATTGCCCGCCTGGCCGCCTGGAAACTAAATGCTTCTTCTGTAGCTATTGTACTGGGGCATACCATTCATTTGCACAATACCAGCAAAGCAGCATTTCTGCAAAACGACTGCTGGCTCAGGCACGAGCTTTGCCATATACGCCAGTTTGAAGAACACGGGTATATGCTTTTCATTTTTAAATACCTTTTGGAAAGTCTGCGGCATGGCTACTATAATAATAAATACGAAAAGGAGGCAAGGCTGGCAGAGAACAATGACTAAATGGGTTCGTGTATCCACTCTACTTCACCAAAATTAAAAGAACGCTGCATACTGTCTTCTGTAAGCAACTGCCCAAATTTATTTACTCCTTTTATGCAGGTAGAAAAAACCGCATTTTCTTTTTTAAGCCGCACGGTCTCCTCTTTTTTATATAAGAGATCATTGTACTGCTGCAGCAAAAGATTAAAACCCGTTTGTTCTGCAGTATTAAATTTTTGAATGATATAAGCAGATAACTGCTGAGCTAATACGAGTGGATTTAAGTTTTCATTGCCGGTTATTTGCGCCAGGCTGGTGGCTTGCTGCAGGCCGGTTGCAAACTCTTTTTGATTTACATTTATGCCAATGCCCAGCACGGCCCAGTTCCAGTTTGTGCCACTAAAGTTGTTTTCTATTAAGATGCCTCCTGTCTTTCTGTCACGCCAATAAAGATCATTGGGCCATTTAATATAAAATTTTTCTTTACTTATTTTTTGCAGAAATTCAATACAACTTACGGCTGCCAGGGCAATAAAATAAAAAGAATTACTGGTAAATACCGGGCCAGGCTGCAAGGCAATGCTCAAAATGATATTGCTTCCGGGCTGGCTCTGCCACTGTTTCCCACGCTGTCCTTTGCCGGCTGTTTGGTCATGGGCATACCACGCCATGCCATGGCGGGCCATTCCTTCATGAACCTTTGCCATGGCATAGTTGTTGGTACTATCCACGCTACCAAGAATATTAAATAAGCCTCCGTGCTCCATTATACATATTCAGGTAAAAAAAGAAGTGCTATTTTTGCTGTTATTGCAAGCTAATTATTTTTAGCTTTACCAACATGGCAAAACCCATGTTAATTAATCAAAATAAATCATTCAAAGTTTGAACAATCTGGAGGCATTAAAGAGCCGAAAAAAAAACAGCCTCACCCGGCTTTCAAGAAGCAGCAAAATATTTAAAGCCATTATTCATGCCATTCATGAAAAAAAAGGCGAAAATGTAGTGAGCCTCGATCTTAGAAAAATTCCCGAAGCAGTAGCCGATTTTTTTATTATCTGTGAAGCTTCCAACCCCTCCCAGTTGAAAGCTATTGCAGACTATGTAGAATTTGATGTAAAAGAAAAAGCCGGGGAAAATGCTTATAAACATGAAGGCAGGCAGGGAGAACAATGGATATTGATAGACTATGTGAACGTGGTGGTACATATTATGCTGCCCGAACCAAGAAAATTTTATCAACTGGAAGAAATGTGGAGCGATGCTCCTGCAATGGAACACCCCGATAAATAATTTTTATAAAAATTACCCTGAAACTTTTTTAAAATAATGTCACAACAAAACATGGATCAACAAAACTCTAAAAGAAAAATTTCTCCCGATAATATTCCTCCGCTGGGCGAAGAACCGGATAAGAAAAAAAACCGTTTTAATATTTACTGGATATACGGTATTATTTTTCTTTCTATAATTGCCTATAACCTGGTAAGGAATGTAAGCAGCGCAGGCATAGAAATGAACCCGGTATATTACCAGCAGGTACTTTTATCCGGCGATGTAGCACAGGATGCTAAAGTGGCTAAAGAAAAAACAGGCCTGGTAGTAGTGCGGAATAAAAAGATTGTGCGTTTGTTTTTAAACAAAGACAGCCTGGCAAAAAAAACTGCCTTTTATAAAACTTTTTTAAACGAAGAAGAATTTGATCTTCTTAATAAAACTACCGCTCCGCAGTTATATTTCAGCATCGTAAAAGATGAAGCATTTGGCGAAGAGCTAAATACTTTTTACAAAGATAATCCTGCAGTAAAAAAAATACTGCCGGTTTTTACTGAAGAAGGCGAAGTGTTTGGTCAAATCATCAGCACCTTACTGCCCATTCTTTTAATAGGATTTTTATTTGTGATGATGATGCGCAAAGTAGGCGGTCCCGGTGGCAGCGGTGGCCCCGGTGGTATCTTCAACATTGGAAAATCTAAAGCCACTTTATTTGAAAAAGGAACTAAAGTAAACATCAACTTTAATGATGTGGCAGGGCTTGATGAAGCCAAAGTAGAAGTAATGGAGATTGTAGATTTTTTAAAGAACCCAAAAAAATATACAGCGCTCGGCGGAAAAATTCCCAAAGGTGCGTTGCTGGTTGGTCCTCCGGGTACCGGTAAAACGCTTTTGGCCAAAGCTGTGGCAGGTGAAGCACAGGTTCCTTTTTTCAGCCTTAGTGGCAGCGATTTTGTGGAAATGTTTGTAGGGGTGGGTGCCAGCCGTGTAAGAGATTTATTTAAACAGGCAAGAGAAAAAGCACCCTGCATTATTTTTATAGATGAGATAGATGCCATTGGCCGTGCAAGAGGAAAGAACGTAATGATGAGCAATGATGAAAGAGAAAATACCTTGAACCAGTTGCTGGTAGAAATGGATGGTTTTGGAACCGACCTTGGCATCATCATTTTGGCCGCTACCAACAGGCCTGATGTATTGGATAATGCATTGCTTAGGCCGGGCCGTTTTGATAGGCAGATAACAATAGACCGTCCGGATCTGGTAGGCCGTGAAGCGATCTTTAAAGTTCACCTGATGCCTATAAAAATTTCTCAAAAATTAGATATTCATAAACTGGCAGAACAAACTCCTGGTTTTGCAGGAGCAGATATTGCCAACGTATGTAACGAAGCAGCATTGATAGCCGCCAGAAAGAATAAAGATGCGGTGGATATGAGCGACTTCCAGGATGCCATAGATAGAGTTATCGGTGGCCTTGAAAAAAGAAATAAAATTATTTCTCCCGAAGAAAAAGAAATCATTGCCTACCACGAAGCCGGCCATGCAATCTGTGGCTGGTACCTGGAGCATGCATACCCGCTCTTAAAAGTTACGGTAGTGCCAAGGGGTTCGGCGGCATTGGGCTATGCGCAATACACTCCAAAAGAACAATACCTCTATAATACAGATCAGTTGATGGATCAGATATGTATGACCTTAGGCGGTAGGGCAAGCGAAGACATTTTTTTTGGTAAAATAAGTACGGGTGCCAGTAACGATCTGCAGCAAATTACTAAAATTGCTTACAGTATGATAACCGTTTATGGTATGAATGATAAAGTAGGCAACGTAAGTTTTTACGATCCCAACCAGGATAATACTTTTACAAAACCTTTTAGCGAAGAAACAGGTAAAATCATTGATGAGGAAGTAAGAAAACTTATTGAGAACGCATATATAAAAACTAAAAATCTACTCACAGACAAAAGAGCTGATGTAGAATTACTGGCTAAAGAATTATTAAGAAAAGAAGTATTGTTTAAAAGCGATGTGGAAGCATTGATAGGCAAACGGCCTTATGAAGAGAAAAAAATACTGGAGATAGAGCCAGAGGATATCGTAAGTGAAGAACCTTCTTTATCCATACCGGAAGAGTTGAAGAATCCTCCTTCTATTTAAAAAAATAAGATGGCAGCATCAACATCAAAAGAAAATATTTTA
>JBKJSJ010000161.1:0-4084 GCA_046595965.1 Ferruginibacter sp. | reverse complement strand
TGTGGCAGTTTCTCCCTGCTTATCGTTCATTTTAATTACACGCAGCAAAGCACTCTCTGCATTAAAAGTAAGAATGCTCATGTCTGCAATATTCATCAAAATTTCCTGCTCGTTGCTCAGGCTCATCATTAGTTTTTGTACGGCTGCACCTGCCGTCATCAGGATGGCTTTTTTTAAGTTCAGGATCGTTTTTTTTTCGGCCGCAAAAGCGCCTTCGTCTTCGCTGCCAAAATCCGGAATGCTCATCAGTTCTTTTGATACTGCCGTTGCAGGGCCCATCAAATCCAGCTTTCCTTTCATCGCACGCTTTAGCATCATATCTACCGTGAGCAGGCGGTTTATTTCATTGGTGCCTTCATAAATTCTGTTGATGCGGCTATCCCTGTATGCACGGCTAATCATGTACTCATCACTAAAGCCATTGCCGCCATGTATCTGCACACCTTCATCCACCACCAGGTCCAGCACTTCGCTGCCATCAACTTTTAGCATGGCACACTCAATGGCATATTCTTCTGCAGCACCCAGGAGTGCTTCATTAAAGGGTTTGCCTGCTGCCTGCAATTCTGTTTCTTTATCATCAATCCATTTAGCCGTTCTGTATAAAGCACTTTCGCCCACCCATGTGCGGATGGCCAATTCTGCCATCTTGTGTTTAATAGCACCAAAGCTGGCGATGGGCACTTTAAACTGCTCCCTTGTATTGGCATATTCTATTGTAGAACTCAAAGCCATTTTAGCACCACCCAATGCAGCAGCACATAATTTTAACCTGCCAATATTTAAAATATTAAAAGCAATAATATGTCCCTTGCCCACTTCGCCCAGCAGGTTTTCTACCGGCACTTTACAATCCTGAAAATATAACTGCACAGTGGAGGAGCCTTTAATTCCCATCTTATGTTCTTCGGGGCCCTGCGTAAATCCTTCCATGCCCCGTTCTACAATAAACGAAGAAAACTTATCGCCATCAATTTTTGCAAACACGGTATATACATCTGCAAAACCACCATTGGTGATCCAGCATTTTTGCCCATTTAATAAATAGTATTTTCCATCTGCTGAAAGGGTAGCAGATGTTTTTGCACTCAGCGCATCACTGCCACTATTGGGCTCCGTTAGTCCATAAGCACCCTTCCATTCTCCACTACTTAATTTGGGAATATATTTTTTCTTTTGCTCCTCTGTACCAAAATATAAAATGGGCAATGTACCAATGCCAGTATGCGCTGCTATGGCCACACTAAAAGAAAAGCCACCACCCAGCCCTTCGTTTACCAAAGTAGAAGTAATAAAATCTTTACCCAGTCCGCCCAGGTCTTCGGGTATAGAAGCACCCAGCAAACCCTGCTCACCGGCTTTTACCATCAGCGATGGCATGAGGCCCGTTTCCATTTTATCTATACGGTCTATAACAGGCAACACTTCTGTGCTTAAAAATTGAAGGCACATGTCTTTCACCATCTTTTGTTCTTCATTAAAATCTTCCGGCGTAAAAGTTTCAAAAGCATTGCTTTCTTTAATTAACCATTCGCCGCCTTTAAACAGGTTTGTGGTTGATGTTGTTGTACTCATAAAAAAAATTTTTAGCCCTAAACCCTAAAAGGGAACCAGGCTGTTATTATATATAGATTCTTTCAAGTTTTGTACTGTCCTTTCGCTAACATAAAGTTACCTTCTTTACCCCCAAAAATACTTCGGGCAAGTTGGCGGAGAGGCTGCTCTAGCTCAAATTATCATACACCCTCTGCAATACCTCCTTGGCTATTTCTATTTGCTCGGCACTAACTCCCTGCAGTGCTTCATTGAGTGTTTGATTTGCCAGTTCCATACTTTGTTCCTGCAGTTTACTGGCTTCGGGCGTTAGGTAAATCATGTTTATCCTACGGTCATCTTTACTTGCTACTCTTTTTACCAGTTGCTGTTTTTCCAGGTTATCTACCAATCTTGTTATGCTCGGCTTATCTCTAAAAGTAGCATCGCATAACTGTTGCTGGCTCATGCCATCTTGTTTCCATAAATGATAAAGCACACTCCATTGTTCAATGGTTATTTCCACGCCGGCCTGTTTAAAATTCTTTTGCAGCCTGCGGGCAATAGCTGTGCTGGCTTTGCCAGTAATAAAACTGTATAACTCGCTTTTTTTAAATTGGTTGTTTGGCATATAGTTGTTTATGCAACTACATAAAGATATGGAAAGCTTTTAAATTGTAAAAAATTATTTTTGTTGCCAACAGTCGTACATTGTTGGGCATCGTTGTGTCACTCCTTTGTACGGCAAACCTTTACGCAGCTTTTATGATATTGCTTTTGTTACTCGCTTTTATTTTTCTGGTTATCTACATTGCCCTGCTTTTATATTATCGCTCTGGCTGGTTAAATATTTCGGTTTTTCATCCATCAAATATCAACTATCAACTATCCACTTTTATAACTGTTCTTATCCCTGCCCGCAACGAAGCAGAAAATATTGCATGTTTGTTAGATGCATTGTTAAGTCAATCTTATTCAAAGGAATTATTTGAAGTAATTGTTGTGGACGATCACTCTACTGATAATACTGCAGAAATAGTGAAGCGGTATTCAAATTTTAAACTCATCTCCTTACAAGATTTTATAGCTGCTGGTCAAATAAATTCTTATAAAAAAAAAGCAATAGAAATTGGTATTGAACAAAGCAAGGGAGAACTAATAGTAACCACCGACGCAGATTGTTATACTCCCCAAAATTGGTTGCAAACCATTGCTGCATTTTACGAAACAAATAAACCGGAGTTGATGGTAATGCCTGTGGCTATCAATTGCAGCAGCAGGGCAATAGAAATTTTTCAGGCATTGGATTTTATGACACTGCAGGGAATAACCGGCGCATCGGTACACAAAAAAAAGCACAGCATGTGCAATGCTGCAAACCTTGCTTATACCCGAAAAGCCTTTAATGCTGTAAATGGTTTTAATGGAATAGATAGTATTGCCAGTGGCGATGATATGTTGCTGATGCATAAAATAGCAATGCAATATCCCAAAGGAATTTATTATTTAAAATCTAAGGAAGTAATTGTGCAAACACAACCTGTGCATACGGTAAAAGAATTTTTTAACCAACGCATCCGTTGGGCAAGCAAGGCAGATAAGTATGAAGACAAAAGAATTTTTTGGGTGCTGGTGCTGGTTTATGTCTTTAATGTACTGTTGGTTGTTTTGCCGGTATCGTCATTAGTCATGGGTCATTGGTCATTCATAAAATACTGGTTGTTGTTACTGGCAGTAAAAACAGTTGCTGAGTTATTTCTTTTATTTCCTGTTGCAAAATTTTTTAATAAAGAAAAATTGTTATGGGCATTTCCATTGGCACAACCTTTTCATATTATTTATACCGTTATTGCCGGATGGCTGGGTAAGTTTGGGAGTTATGAGTGGAAGGAAAGAAAAGTAAAATAAACCCAGGTTGATTAATTCATTGAACTAAAATTTATCAACCAAAACTATTTAGCTTTAGACTTTTCCTTTTCATACATGTAAATTCAATTTTATTTTACAACATGCCGCAGAAATCATTTTCTTTTTCACAACAAATATGGAAGCGACTGCGCAGGAACAAGCTGGCTTTTGCGGGGCTTGTGGTCATTTTTATCTCCATCTTTATTTCCATCTTTGGGTATATCCTTGCACCGGACAACACAGCCTTTGCCGATTTACAAACCGTAGAGATACAGGCAAAGAAACCCGGTTACAAACAATTATTTCTAAAAATTACAGCCCCTACAAAAAATAGTGTGGGTTGGTTCACCCGGTTGTTTAATGGCACTCCATCTGCCTATGAATTTATTCCCATTAGTAGCTATAAAACAACTGCAGAAAATATTATTGTAGAAAAATATGTAGATGAAGATACTACGGTGCAGCAGGTTTACAGTATCAATCAACTTACCAATAATCAACCAGCCAATATTAAGCAACATATCATCACAAAAAAATACTGGCTGGGTACCGATGCTTTTGGCAGAGATATTCTCAGCCGCCTTATTATTGGCACCAGGGTAAGCCTGGCAGTAGGGTTTATTGCAGTGCTCATTTCATTAAC
>JBKJSJ010000155.1:0-4707 GCA_046595965.1 Ferruginibacter sp. | reverse complement strand
ACCAGGTAAAGGAAACCTTTTCATTTAAATCTCTGGCAGCATCAATCTTTTTCGTTTAGAATAAATGCGGATAGCAATAATAGTTACCACACAAATTGCAATATTCAAATTAGGATCAATAGAAGTATTTTTTGTTAGCAAATAAATACCTCCTCCCAGTGCGCAGGCGGTTGCATACAATTCACCTCTTTTAAAAAGATCGGGTACAGCATTGCAAAAAACATCGGCAACCAAACCGCCAAAAGTGGCTGTTATTACACCCATTATCAATGCATACACATCATTCAATCCATTGCGCAGTGCTATTTCTATTCCTGCAGCGGTAAACAATCCTAACCCAACAGCATCGGTAAAAAAAATAGTTCTTTTAAAACGGCGTACATTTTCTTTTAGTAAAAAAGTAAAAGCGGTACCTGCAAAAACCAATACCAATGCAATATTATCATTTATCCAGTTTACTGGTTTTATTCCTATCAGTAAGTCTCTTACCGTACCTCCCCCATAAGCAGTGGCAAAAGCTACCACCAGGCCGCCAAAAATATCCATCTTATAAGTACGTGCCTTAAATGCACCCGTTAATGCAAAAATAAATATGCCGGTATAACTAATGATAGAAAGGAATGTCATCCTTTAAAGATAGCAAATGTATTAACTTCGGATTCTGAAAAAATAAATCAAATGAGCTATCAAACTTTATTACTGGATACCGAAAATAATATATGCACCATCACCATCAACAGGCCTGATAAATTAAATGCATTAAATAAAGATGTGTTTAACGACCTGGATAGAGTAATGGACGAAGTAAACAATAATCCTGAAATAAAATCGGTCATTATAACCGGTGCAGGATCAAAAGCATTTGTGGCAGGTGCCGACATTACTGAGTTTGCCGACTTAAGTAAAGAAGCTGCTATGGCCATGGCACAAAAAGGCCAGGATGTTTTTTTTAAAATTGAAAACACTCATAAGCCTGTGGTGGCCGCAGTAAATGGTTTTGCCCTGGGCGGCGGTTGCGAACTGGCTATGGCATGCCATTTCAGACTCTGCAGCGAAAATGCAAAGTTTGGCCAGCCCGAAGTAAACCTTGGATTAATACCCGGCTATGGTGGTACACAACGCCTGGTGCAACTAATAGGAAAAGGCAAAGCAATGGAGTTATTAATGTCGGCACATTTAATAGATGCTGCAGAAGCAAAACAACTGGGACTGGTAAATTATGTTACTTCTGCCGAAATGCTTTTAGATCATACCAAACAAATACTTACTGCCATAAACAGTAAAGCTCCCCTAGCAGTTGCCGCATGTATTAAAGCAGCCAATGCAGTTTTTGATGAAACAAAAAATGGGTATGCTACAGAGATTAATGAATTTGCAAAATGTTTTGCCACAGAAGATATGATAGAAGGAACCAATGCATTTTTAGAAAAAAGAAAAGCGGTTTTTATTGGTAAATAGAAATGTACTATGCGCTTTTGTCTATTAAAATTATTGACCAAAAAATGTTGATGACTTTAATAATATGGATTAGCAAATATATTAACCTGGCTTCTCGTTCATATCTTATCCCTCTTGCTAAAAAATCCTGTTTATTTTCACAAATCTTTTTTGGTAATATTGATTTAATGTGGTGATGGTAACGCCATACTTTTTGCCGGAAGTGGAATGAATAAATCTTAGTGAATCTGTATTTTCTGTAACGATTCCCATGTGGCCCACAAAATGTTCAGCACTGTCTGTACCTGTAAATAAAATAATATCTCCTCCCCTTGCATCGGCTACAGCAACTTCTTTACCCACATTGGTAAAATCTATAGAACTCCGGGGAACACTGATGCCAAAATGATTAAACATATAGGTAATAAATCCGGAGCAGTCGAAGCCATGTGCAGGATTAGTAGAACCATACAGGTAGGGTACGCCTATAAGCGTTTTAGAAAAATTTACTATTTCACTGGCAGTTCTATTTTTAATATCTATAGAAAGAGTGGCAGGGTTATAGGGAACTATTTCGGCTGTGGTAGCACTATCTGCATTATTTTTTACTAAGATTGTATCAGCAATTGTGGCTGGCTCTTCTGTTTCTTCTGCCTTTTGCTCGTTGCAGGAAATACTCATTGTTACCAGTCTTAAATAAAATATGTAAAATAAAAATTGCTTCATACTATTTAACTATGCATATATAATACCAATAAAATTGCCGCAAGCCTGTTTTGAATCTTTTATCTTTGCTTTTCATATAAAAAATCCTTTCTATGGAGTTCAGAACAGAAAAAGATACTATGGGCGAAGTAAAAGTTCCTGTAGATGCCTATTATGGCGCACAAACCCAACGCAGCATTGATAATTTTAAAATTGCACAGGACATTAATAAAATGCCCAAAGAAATTATCAGGGCATTTGCATACTTAAAACATGCTGCCGCAATTACTAATAATGAAGCGGGCGTTTTAACCAAAAAAAAAGCGGATCTGATTGGAAAAGTTGCTAAAGAAATTTTAGACAAAAAATTAGACGAATATTTTCCATTGGTAGTATGGCAAACGGGTAGTGGCACACAAAGTAATATGAATGTGAATGAAGTGATAGCTTACCGTGGTCATGTATTAAACGGAGGCAAGCTAAGCGACAAAGAAAAATATCTTCACCCCAACGATGATGTAAACAAAAGCCAGAGCAGCAACGATACTTTTCCTACTGCCATGCACATTGCTGCGTATAAAATTTTAATAGATACCACTATTCCGGGCATTACCAAACTGCGCAACACATTAGACAAAAAATCTAAGGCTTTTAAAAACGTAGTAAAGATTGGCCGCACTCATTTTATGGATGCTACCCCACTTACCCTTGGGCAGGAAATAAGCGGCTATGTATCGCAGTTAGACCATGGCCTTAAAGCCATTAAGAATTCCCTGGCACATTTAAGTGAGCTTGCACTGGGCGGCACCGCTGTGGGCACCGGTATAAACACGCCACCCAACTACGATGTAAATGTTGCAAAGCATATTGCCAAACTAACCAGGCTACCATTTAAAACTGCTGCCAATAAATTTGAAGCACTGGCTGCTCATGATGCTATAGTAGAAGCGCACGGCGCATTAAAAACGGTAGCAGTAAGTTTAATGAAAATTGCTAACGACATTCGTTTTTTATCAAGCGGTCCACGCAGCGGTATCGGCGAATTATTTATTCCGGATAATGAACCCGGCTCTTCTATTATGCCGGGCAAGGTAAACCCTACACAATGCGAAGCACTCAGTATGATAGCTGCACAGGTAATGGGCAACGATGTTACCATTGGCATAGCCGGCAGCAACGGCCATTTTGAACTGAACGTTTTTAAACCGGTAATGATCTACAACTTTCTGCATAGTGCCAGGTTAATTGGCGATGGTTGTGTTTCCTTTAATGATAAATGTGCCATAGGCATTGCACCCATTAAAGAAAATATTAAAAAACATTTAGACAATTCTTTGATGCTGGTTACGGCATTAAACACAAAAATCGGTTACTACAAATCTGCAGAAATAGCACAGAAGGCGCACAAAGAAGGAACAACTTTAAAAGAAATGGCTGTAAAATTAGGCTACGTAACAGCAGCAGAATTTGATGCATGGGTAATACCAAAAAATATGGTAGGGAAAATTTAGGGTCCCTGAAAAATGCTGGTTGCCCGCAAAGACGCAAAAAAAAATATAAAAGAAGCAAATAAGACTTAACAGAAAATAATTTCTTTGCGCCTTTGCGTGAATTTTTTGTTTGCGCCTTTGCGTGAAATTCTTCTTCCCACTCTGAGTGGATTTTTTTTTGGCTATAATATAAAACCCCTTATACTATTTTTGTTTATTATACGTTATCACAACGTAATCCCGCAATTCATGTAACAAGTATTCATGCTAAAACTTTATCTATGATGAAACCTGTACATGCAACGCCTCTTCTTTTTCTTATTGCTGTTTTGCTTATTTTTTCCCAAAACAGTTATTCTCAGGCTACAAACCGTTTGGCTAAAGGCAAGCCTATTATCAACGTAAGCAAGCCCAAAACCGATTATAAAATAAAGCAAGTATTGGTGTGCCAGGAAGGCTCCGTTCCTGTATCACTCAGTGATACCATTCGCTTTATTTACAACAGTTACATTCATTTTAAATGGCAAAAAAGTAATACCGGGGGTACCCGTTGGAATGACATGAGCGGACCCGGTACTTCTGGAATAGGTACGCCAAGTCTGGTAAAAGGTAAATACCATTTTGTAACCACCCTGCCTGCAATGCTGGTATCTGGCGCAGATAGTGGCACCTATTACCGGGTAATGATGGCAAACACTGCCAGTGAAGTAAATAATATTACTGCATACAAAACCCAGGGCACTTATATGATTAGCGCTGTAAACTGTGAAAAGGTTTTGCAGGGAAATTTTAAACAGTTTAAAGGAGCTATCGTTGATAAAAAAAGTTGTCTTAGCTGGAGCACTACTGAAGAAAAAAACTTATCACATTATGAAATTGAAAAAAGCAGGGATGGAATAACTTTTGTTTCCCTTGCAAGAGTAGAAGCAAAAAATAGCATCGCTACTCAATACAACTATACCAATCCAATTGATTTAAACAGCATTTCTTATTACCGGTTAAAAATGGTGCAGGCCAATAAATTATTTAAGTACAGCAGTATTGTATTGGTAAGCCCTTCTCAAACATTTGAGAT
>JBKJSJ010000133.1:0-3374 GCA_046595965.1 Ferruginibacter sp. | reverse complement strand
TTTCTTAAAACAAGGTTATCGTCCTGAAAAGTGGTGCAGCTTAGGGTGGTACCATATATCCACTCACCCTGCGGAACATAAAGGCTATTGCCCATTACTACGCCCATTTTGTAACTGCTCTTTAGTGTGCAATCTGCGTTATATTCAGCCTGGTGTCTCAAACCTACTGCATGGCCCGCTTCGTGGGCAATAATTTCTGCTATATAATGTGCTCCATAATATAATCTGTCACTAAAAACAAATGCAGGCGTTTCGTTGCCCCAGGTAATAGAGCCGGTATATGCAACCCCGCTTACGCCGGCGTTATACCAGCCGCTTGTTGGAGTTACTATCATTCTGGTTCTCATAGTTGGGTTAGCAGCGTTGTAAACGTTTTCATCGTAAGTAACTGCTACGTTGTAAGCAGCATAATGTATTCTTACTTCGTTTAACACCTGGCTCATTTCATCTGCAGATAAACCGGAAGGAGCACATTGAAAAGAAGTACCGCCATTCCAATAAGCATTGCTTACGGTTTGCCCGTCAAAATCAATAAAAATGCAGGAGTAACCCGAGCCAGTGGGTGTTGGTGTTGGTGTGGGTGTTGGTGTTGGTGTGGGTGCGGGTTTGCGCCTGGCATTGGCAACATTCAGGTTGGCTAATAAATCTGCAGAATTATTACTACAAACAGAAAGAGTAGTATCCCTTAATAAAGCAAGGGGTTCATCAGCAGGGTTGTCTAAATTTTTTTTACAGGATGCAAATACAAGCAGGCAAAGCACTGCCATCATAGATAGGTTTTTCATGTATAATTTGATTATTGGTTACGTGGTTATGTATAATGTTACCAAAAATAAGGAATTAGTTAACCAAAATTTCTCACAGTAAACACAAAAAAACAAAGCATGCTTTAATATTTTATTTATTTGATTGTTTTGCAATACTTTAATTAATAAAAATGTTGATAAAAAAGTAGCAGTCTCAAACGCTTTACTACTGTGGGTTTCAGGAGATGTAATATGGTTGTTTTATAAAATAAGTAGTAGATATTCTACATAGGCTGGTTTGGTTATGCTAAAAAAGTTTAAACTATAACTTTAGGAATAATACCTTGGTATAGATTAGTTTTGTAAATTGAAAAATGCACTAAAATAATCAGCCTTCCCATTTGTAAACATTATACTACATGTCTCGTTTTGCTGGAAAAAATACTCCTTTCATAGAACCATCCCTAGATATCATCTTGATGGTTTTAAATGCAGCACATACTGCCCGGCCTGATGCCAGCTTCATAAGCAGCCTGCTACAGCAATACAGGGAACGGGGTGGCCTTAGCAAAAAACAATTGGAAGGCTTGCACGATAAGGCAAGTAAGATTGAAGGATTTTCTACCGGGCTGCTGGCCACACTGCAGGCCATCATTTTAAAAAGACCCGACAGGTACAAAAAAGATTTGCCTGTATTGCCAGCACAAATAAAAGAAGAAACCGATGCGCCCCTTATTTCTGCCATTCTGGAAAAATATCCTGGCCATAAAAGAGTGCTTTATTTTAAAATGAAAAAAGAGCAACGGGAAGAATTAAGCAAATTAGAAAAAGATGAGCTAAATAAATTTGTTAAATTGTTGCTTAAGTGAGGGCAGTAAAACTGAATACACTTTTAATAAATCAAACAAAAATTTCTGCATTTATCTGTAAGTACAGGCTGTAAAAACCAATCTAGTTATTAATTAATTTTTACTACTACAAGTCATTACAGTATTTAAGGAATCAACCCTGCGTTTCTTTAAGAATACTTTATCAATTACCAAACTGCTCTGGCATGGTTTTATCAACTGAATGGTATAATAACTAAACCTAAAAATCATGAAAAAGTTTCTATTATTTATTGCAGTTACCACGGTAGGATTCGGTGCTATGGCACAGGGAAACAGCCACGGAAAAGGAAATAAAAACAAACAGGACAAACATCAGAATAAAAAAAATCATGATGATAATGATGATGATCGTTATGACAGAAATGGACAGAATAATGGTAGTAACGACGGTATTTACAGAAGGGACAACGATAATAATGACCGCTATGAAAACCGCAAAAACAACCAGAATGGTAAATACAGCAAGAATACTCCCCGAAGGGTAAGCGATGCATTTTACAGTGATTATCCCAATGCATCAAACGTAAGCTGGACAAAAGATCGTGGCGTATGGACGGCCAGGTTTAATAGCGGTGGAATTTTTGGTGGTAACAATACTGCGAGCTACCAGGCAAATGGACAAAGGGTAGGCAGTAATAATAATAACACTGTATTTGGCCGGAACGGGCAAAGAAACACGAATACACAAACCCGACAAAAAAGAGGCGGTACGTTTACCGACAGGGTTTTAAGAAGACAACAGTAAAAAAATAATCAATATCTTTTTGAATTCTATACAACCGCTCTATACCAGGAGCGGTTTTTTGTTGATGGAAGCCATAGTATGGAAGAGATGAAAATTAAAAAAACACTATATTCCATTCAGCATCCTTATTAAATTTTCATTCAAAATTTTTTCAATTCTTTGGGCAAGTGACATTGGGGTCCCGCCGGACATGGCTTTAAAATCGCTCAATGCAGCACTAACTGCATTTAAAAGCTGATTGTATATTTTAAACTGTGCATACAAAATTTCTCGTCACCTGTTTCCCGGTAGTCGTCCTCCCCATAACAGAAACATGAAGCATGTATTTTTGAAATATATTTTAATACCTTGATGATGGCTATATGAGCATCGGGGCCTGCATACTGTGTTTTCGTGCTGGCAGAAAAAAATAGTTCTTTATACAACTGAATACCATCAAATATATCCCGGTTTATAAGATTAATGGGTGAGCAAAGGCGGCCACCTGGTAAAAGCAAAGCCAAACAGGCTTACTGGCCTGTGGCGAAAAAGAAATCCCTTTAAATCCATCTTCATTTTTGCCATCAAAAAAATGTGTTTCCCATTTAAGTGTATCGCAAATTTCTGTAAGCTCTTCTGTTAATGCTTCTATCAGTTGCGTGCTTTTAATGGTTCGTGAATAGAGAATAGATAATCCTAAAAAATAAGTTGTATAGTAATAAAATAAAAACTAGCTAGGATTAAAATACGCTTCCCTGCCCAAAATATAAAAATGAAATCTAAAAGATGTACGATAATAATTTTCAAATCACTTTTTCAATATGAAGATAGAAAGATAGTGAACCGAAAATCTAAAATGAGGGTAAGGTTTTAAAATTAGAAAAGCGGCATAAAAATTATACCGCTTTTCTAAAAGAAAATAATTGGATTGCTCGAGCTTGAAAACCTATAAACCAATAAAAAATTGAACCAGCTAATCAGATAAAATAATACATTGCTGCATCCTGTTTATAC
>JBKJSJ010000132.1:0-3121 GCA_046595965.1 Ferruginibacter sp. | reverse complement strand
TTTGTGGCTTATCAAACGGCTTACTTAAAAGCACACTACCCCAGCGAATATATGGCTGCAGTGCTTAACCATGCTGGCAGCATAGAAAAAATTACTTTTTTTATGGAAGAGTGCAAGCGCATGGGATTAAAAGTGCTGGGGCCAGATATTAATGAATCGCAAAATGGGTTTGCCGTAAATAAAAAAGGCGAAATCCGTTTTGGTTTTAGTGGCCTTAAAGGTTGTGGCGAAAATGCAATAGAAAATATTATTGAAGAAAGAAACAAGCATGGGCTGTTTAAAGATATTTTTGACTTGGTAAAACGGGTAAACCTGCGTGCCGTAAGCAAAAAATCTCTGGAGAGTTTAATTTACAGCGGCACGTTTGATTGTTTTAAAGACATGCACCGGGCGCAATATTTTTATACAGCACCCGGCGATGTATTGGCTTTGGAAAAAATTGTAAAGTTTGGTGCGGTGTATCAATCCAATTCGGCCAGCACAACCAATACCCTGTTTGGCGATTTGCAAATGCCGGATATTGTGTCGCCCAAACTGGCGCCCTGCCCACCCTGGCAGTTGATAGAACAACTAGATTTTGAAAAAGAAGTTACAGGTATGTATATGAGCGGCCACCCGCTCGATAATTTTAAGTTTGAATTAAAGCATTACAACATCACCCCTATTTCCGATTTCCTGGAGGTAAAAAATACCATTAACAGCCTGCCGGTATCAAAGCAGTTTAGGCTGAGTGGCCTGGTGATAGATGCACAGCACCGGCTTACCAAAACAGGTAAAAATTATGGCGTATTGTTTATAGAAGATTTTACAGGTAAAACAGATTTTTTTCTATGGCAGGAAGATTATGTGAAATACCTTAATTATTTTGAAAAAGGAATGATCATCATGATAGAAGGTGCATTCAGGGAAAAAAGGTATAACCAGGGTGAATATGAATTCAGCATAAGCAAACTGCATTTGCTGGAAACCGTTAAACAAACACTCACTAAACAATTAGTTATTGAAACAGCCCCTGAATTTATAGATGAAGCATTTATAAATTTTATTGAAAATAATATTAAGGAACACCCCGGCAAATCCTCCATTAAATTTAACATTCATGATAAAATAAAAGACCATAGGGTGAGTATGTACACGATAGAAAATGGATTTAAAATGAATGATGATCTTGCAATGTACCTGAATGAACACAGCTATTTTGAGGTGAATGTTTTAACGGGGTGAGTAGCGGTTTACTTTGGACATCATGGAGAAAAGAGTTAGAGAGATTTTATTTTCACCTGTTTTTAAAAAATGAGGAGCAACAGGTTTATAAACTTTTGAAAGGCCTTTAGCCTTACATGGTTTGAGCTTAAATATCCTGATTACCTGATACATGATAACTAATTGTAGTATATAAACATGATTTCCAAAAAAGTTAAACGAATCAACAAATAGGATTTAAACCCTATTATTTCGGTCACATTGACTCATACTATGCCAAACCTATTTTTCAACACATACTGTGGATATGTCATAAGAGCATATTGAATGTTTTGGAATTAACTTTGCTTCTCATTAAGAAATTAAAAATTTAAAATATTTACTATGGCACTTGAACTCACAGATGCAAACTTCAAAACAGAAGTTTTAGATACAGATAAATTATCCGTAATAGATTTTTGGGCAGAATGGTGTGGCCCCTGCCGTGCAATCGGCCCGGTTATAGAAGAACTAGCCAAAGAATACGATGGCAAAGTAACCATCGGCAAAGTAAATGTAGATCATAACCCACAGGTGTCTATGAACTACGGAATCACCAGCATACCCGCTATCCTGTTTGTAAAAAATGGTGAAGTAGTAGATAAGCTGGTAGGTGCACAACCAAAAGCAAATTTTGTAAAGAAAATTGAATTACACAAATAATTGAAATCACCAATTATAGAAAACCCTCTGCATTGCGGAGGGTTTTTGTTTTGCTTCAAATTGATTTTCTTTTTATGATTTATTTTTTTTTGAGGGAACACAGTTAGGCACTGATTTCCCATTTTTAGTTTTACTTCCCACTTGCTCATATCCTTTCCAGCAGGGATCTTCTGTTTTTTTGGTTGGTGATTTTTTTATAACTGCTTTTTTAGTAGTTGCCATGATTATATTTTAAAAAACTAAATCAAATAACAGGCCAACCCATGGACAGTGTTTATTAAGTTTTTTAAAATTAAAATCCCCGATTAGAATGACGGGGATTTGTTTATAAAAATAGATTACTCAGCAATTATTTTAATTAAGTATGCACTGTTTTAATAGCAGTAGCATCATGCTTATATTTGAAAACTAAAGGAAATAAAACTGCCAGCACTAATGCATAACCTGCAAAAGCAAACCAGGTACTTTGCCAGTCTGTAATACCATTTCTAGTAAAATGATCCACCACTAAACCAGCGCCATAGCCACCAAACATAGCACCCAGGCCATTAGTCATAAACATAAACAATCCCTGTGCACTTGCTCTCATATTTGCTGGTGCTTCATTTTCTACAAACAACGAACCGGAGATATTGAAAAAATCAAAAGCCATTCCATAAATAATCATTGAAAGAACGAGTAAATATAAACCAGTACCCGGATCTCCAATTGCAAATAAACCAAATCTTAAAACCCAGGCTACAATACTTATCATCATCACTTTTTTTATGCCGAATTTATGCAAAAAGAAAGGGATAGTAAGAATGAAAAGTGTTTCAGAAATTTGAGAAATAGAAAGCAAAAGAATTGGATGCTTTACACCAAATGAATCGGGATGTGTGCTGGAAAAACTATCCAGGAAAGATCCTCCAAAGGCATTGGTAATTTGCAGGGCTGCACCCAGGAACATGGCGAAAACAAAAAATATAAACATTTTTCTTTGCTTAAATAATATAAATGCATCCAAACCCAATGAAGTGAGAAATGATTTTTCTTTATTTGATTTTACAGGCGGACAGGGAGGCATTGTGAAAGCATATAGTCCCAATACTAAAGCAGATGCTGCACTGAATATTAATTGCATATTGGTGGACTTCCATCCAAACATATCTATAATCCACATAGCTGCTATAAAACCAATAGTACCCCAAACTCTGATGGGCGGAAAATCTTTTAC
>JBKJSJ010000022.1:0-10546 GCA_046595965.1 Ferruginibacter sp. | reverse complement strand
ACTTTGATATTGAACACAGCACAGATGGGGTTCATTTTGTTTCTATTGGCAGGGCAGATGCTGCAGGCAATTCTTCTAGTACTAAAAATTATTCCTTTATTCATAATGGGGCTTCTGCAGGTAAACATTTTTACAGGTTGGTTCAGACAGATTTTGATGGCCGAAAAAATTATTCTACAATTGAAATGGCAGTACAAAAAAATTCAGTACAAAATATTTTAATCCATCCCAACCCGGTGGCAGATAAAATAATGCTGCCCGGCATAAATGATATCAGCATAAAAAAATATGTTATCATAAATGTACAGGGACAAACGCTGGAGGAAGCAAACTTTACCGGAAACAATATAACATTAAGCAGCAAATTGCCTGCAGGTTTGTATTGCTTACGTATATGGCAGCATAACGGGGTACAATTAATGGGCAGTTTTATTAAAAAGTAACTACTAATTTTCGAAATAAGAAATTAAACCCGCCGCCCAAAATCTTATTGGTCTTTATTGATTATTTTTGTTGTTGAATTTTAAAAATTGAGTATATGATTAAGACAGGCAACCCGGTAATTAGTATTTATACTGAAATGACCCCCAACCCCGAAACCATGAAGTTTGTGGCCAACAAACTCCTGTACCCTGGAAAAAGCGTAGATTTTCCGGATGAGGCAAGTGCCAAACCATCGCCCCTGGCACAACAATTATTTACCTTTCCCTTTATAAAATCTGTTTTTATAGCCAGTAATTTTGTTACGCTTACAAAATCAAGCGAAACAGATGACTGGCAGGATGTAATTCCTGCAGTAAAACAATTTTTAAAAGAATACCTGGAAGAAGGAAAACAAGTAGTAAACGAAGAAGAACTGGCCAACATTAAATCGGAAAGCAGCAATGAAGTAAATGCTGATGACGATGATGTAGTAAAACGTATAAAAGAGCTGCTGGAAAATTATGTGAAGCCAGCCGTGGAAATGGATGGTGGTGCCATACAATTTAAAAGTTATGAAGATGGAAAAGTAAACCTGATGCTGCAGGGAAGCTGTAGTGGTTGCCCATCTTCTATGATTACATTAAAAGCCGGCATTGAAGGCATGATGAAACGCATGATACCCGAGGTGAAAGAAGTGGTGGCGGAGGCAGAATAAAATCCCCCAACCTGGGCTTAGGTATAAAATAAATGGAGCATCTTTTTTAAAGATGCTTTTTTGTTGCTGCTTATTTTACGTTTCGCACAGACCATGCCCACCAGATAAGGAGCGGCTGAAGCAGCAGCAATCTTATCCAGAGTATCCATTGGGGAGTACAGTTTTCACCAATACAAAACCCTTTTTGCAGCATAAAAATATGAGCAGGAATAAAAGCCAGCAGCATAAGGATTATTCCATAACAGGCCCATGTACGAGTTACTTTAAAGAATAATAAAACGGCCAGCGTTAATTCTGCAATACCCGCAATGCTGTTGATCAGTTGTGCATTGCCCAGGTATTGCGGAATAATTTTAATGTAAAATTCCGGGTTTATGAAATGATTAAATCCTGCCAGCAGGTAAAGTGCTGCCATAACGTAAAGGCTTATTTTCTTTTTCATGCCGGTAAGCTAAACCATATTTATACAATAATGACTTCTTGTTTTAATGCCTTAAATTGAATTTTTTTAGTATGAATACGACCGAAATATTAACCGCATTTATAAAGGGCATCAGGGAAACCGGGCTCATAGAATACATAGCTGTTTTTGCAGGTATCATCAGCGTATGGTATAGCCGCAAGGAAAACATATTGGTTTACCCTATCGGGCTCATCAATACTATTTTTTATATCTACCTCAGTTTTGATGGCGGGCTGCTGGGCGAAGCCAGTGTAAATATGTATTACACGGTGATGAGTATTTACGGCTGGATCATCTGGAGCCGCAAAGATGCACAGCATCATCCCACTCTGCATATTACTTATTCATCTAAAAAAGAATGGGTACAGCAGTTGTTATTTTTTGTTGTTTTTTTTGCAGCCCTGTTTTTTGCACTGCAGTACCTTAAAAAAGATTTTGCGCCCAATGCAGTACCATGGGCAGATGCGCTGGCCAGTGCATCTGCATACACAGGTATGTGGCTGATGACTAAAAAGAAAGTAGAAAGCTGGATATGGTGGATTGTTACCAACGTAGCTTCTATTCCTTTGTATTTTGTAAAAGGGTATGTATTTACCAGCGTTTATTATATGGTGCTTTTAATAATGGCCATAATGGGATTGGCAGAATGGAGAAAAAGAATACTAAGCCAGCGGGAACAAACGTTTAATGTGGTATGATAAAAGATAAACGTTTGTGGATAGCCATTAAAGCCGGCTTCATCATCCTGATACTTTTTTATTTTTTGGTAGATAGAACAACAGATCCTTTCCGGTTATTTTTGCGCTTTGCCATGCTGGTATTTTTTACCATTTCTTTATTAACCGACATCAATGATCTGAAAAAAAATAAATGAAAAAAATTGTTATCATTGGCCCGGAATCTACAGGTAAAAGCACGCTATGTGAGCAACTGGCTGCACATTACAAAACCAACTGGGTGCCGGAATATGCAAGAGAATTTTTGGAAAAAAATGGTACACAGTACCGTTACGAAAATCTGTATGAAATAGGCATGGGACAGGTGGAGGGTGAAGAGTCATCAGTCAATGGTCATCAGTCAATGGTCAATGGTTCGCAAACTAATTTAAACCCGCAACCCATAACACCTGCTATCTTCATAGACACCGACCTGTATGTAATAAAAGTATGGAGCGAATTTGTTTTTAATAAATGCGACAACCGTATTCTTACACAGATTGCTAAAAGAAAATATAACTTGTACCTGCTCTGCAAAACGGATCTTCCCTGGCAGGCAGATTCACTGCGGGAATATCCCGACCTGCACACCCGTGAAAAATTATATCATTATTATAAAGATGCGATGATTAATCAAAAAACAACCTGGGCAGATATTAGCGGCACGTATGAAGAGCGCCTGCAAAAAGCTATTGAAGCCGTAGATAAAATACTGCTATCTTAGGTGTCTGGCCACTTACTAAAAACTTATACTTTGAAAAAACATTATAGTGGCCCGGCTCCAGGGCAAACGCATTAAAATTTCTTAAGCCTGAAAGGCTGATATTATTATAGGAACCCAGATTATAAATCTGCTCTAAACCCCGAAGGGGTGAAATTTTACCCCTTCGGGGTTTAGAAAAATCGAAAAATTATTCATTTCTATAATAATTGCATCCCTTCGGGATTAAAAAATGCCATTTTTTGTTATTAATAATTTTAATGCGTTTGCCCTGGGCCCGACTCCTGTTTGCTGTCTGGCCACTATCAAAAAACTTATACTTTGAAAAAACATTATAGTGGCCTGACTCCGAAGAAAGTTTCATTTAAGTAATTGAGTAATATCCGGATCACTATCTAAATTATTCATCTGCCTTAAAATGTAATTAGATCTAAGTGATACATACCGGCTGAGAGGCACTACAGTGTATTTTTTTGGATTGGGCAGGCAGGCTGCTATTTGTGCTGCTTCACTGCGGGTAAGATTTTTAGCATTTTTATTAAAATATTTTTTGGCGGCAGCCTGCACACCAAAAATACCGGGCCCCATTTCTGCCACATTCAGGTAGGTTTGAAGAATGCGTTTTTTGCCCCAGATCTGTTCAGTCATAAATGTAAAATAAGCTTCCAATCCTTTTCTAAAATAGCCGCCACCCTGCCATAAAAAAACATTCTTGGCGGTTTGCTGGCTAATGGTGCTGGCACCCCTTACTTTGGCAGGATGTTTTTTGTTGTACTTCTGCGCCAGCTTGATGGCTTTAATATCAAACCCGTTATGATCCGGAAACTGCTGATCTTCGGCGGCCATTACTGCCAGTTTAATATTTGGACCCATTGCATCCGCAGAAATATTATCTCTTTTAAGGCCATAACCTCTAAGCAGGTTTACTGTTTGTGTTATAGTGATAGGCGGGTTGATGACTTTGCAAATAATAATATAAATAAACTGCCCGATAAACATCCAGATAAAAACTTTTTTTACATTCCTCCAGGTGCTGCGTTTTTTTGTTGCTGTTATTTTATTGATTGTTTGATCATTCATATTTAAATTACAGAGATTTTATATGATAATATCCACCCTGTTTTATTGGCTAAAAAAATATTTTGTAATTAATGTAATTCGATTGATTACATATTATTTAATCATATTCATATATTGCAATGTATATTTTTTTCCTATTACAATTCCCTTGCTTCCACTGCGGCTCATAAAATATCCTGCAGTTGCAAGTGCAACTGCTGCTCCCAGCAACTGCGGACTAAATTTATCTTTATCTGCCAGGTAAGAAACACCGCTTGCCAATGTAAGTAAAATACCTCCACCCAGCAATGCCGCTCCACTGCCGCTCACATTGAAACCCCTCTTTTGTTTTTTGCCAAAACTTTTTACCTGGTTGTAATGATAGGTATAGCGAAAGCTTCCCGCCGTATCTAAAATAAAACCTCCATAAGTAGTGGGCATACGCAGCACATAAAATTCCTGCAGGTAAATGCTATCGTTTTTTATAGCAGTTATCAATGCATCCCTGTAAGCATCATTGGTACTCACAAACTCAATGTGTGTGCCTGTATAAAAATACCTAACAGCACGATTTCCTTTTTTTAAAATAATAAAATCAGACGATTGTGTAAAACCAAAAAAGGGGATGAGCAGTAAAAGCGTAAGCAGCCATTTCATTTGATCAAATTAGAAAAGATAAACAGTATTAAAAATATTGGGTTGTTAATGTTTAAGCAAAGTATAAATAATGCCGGTTAAAATACTGATACCAAATACCAGGTAAAGCAATCCGGAAATACGGTTGATGAGCAAAATATTTTTATCGCTCAATTTTTTTCCGATGTAACCTGCGCCCAAAACTTTTGCTATATCTGCCAGGATATTAATGCCAAGGCATGTGCTGAAAATAATTACCTGGTGATAAAAAGAATATACAGAAGCGAGTGAGGCTGACATAATGATCCAGAAAAAGATTACTCCCGGGTTTAAAGTATTTACTAAAAACCCTGAACTGAAAATAGCAAAATAATTGGTGGTTTTTCTTCCTGCAGGAGTTATTACATCGCCGGCAATTTTTACAGGCTCTGCCAGTTGGCGGGGCTTTATCTTTTTAATAAATGCATAAAAAATTCCCATACCTATTAAAAAAAAACAACCTCCAATGCCAATGGGAATTTTAAAATGCAGCAGGGTTTTCACTACTTCGCTAAAGCCCATGCTCAATACGATCCATATAAAATCGCTTAACCATACACCTGTCACAAAAATAAAACCGCCCCGCCTGCCATGATTTACACTCTGTTTAATAATAGTAAATATAACCGGCCCTACCGAAAAAACCAGCAATAAACTAATAGCCACGCCTTTTAAAAAAGCCTCTATCATTAAACCTGTTTAAAGAGATGGATGAATAAATACCGGGTGTGTTTCCGGCAACCTGTTTAAATTAATTATACAAAGAATTTTCTTTCAAAAATTTTTTCCAGTCCTCCAGCATTTTACCTTTTAATACCCTGGGAAACTTATTTTGTCCGCCAACTTTACCTTGCAATCTCATAAAACCGAGGAACACTTTCTCTGGCAACACATGTACAGTAACAGCTTTTAATGCATGTTTTCTTTCTACCTCATAATCGTCGTTTAATATTTTAAGTTTATCATCCAGCATCCCTGCAAAAAGGCATGCATCTACCTTGTCATCTGTAGCAATATACCATTCATGTGCAAAAAAATTACCGTAGGGTACCCCTGCTACTGTAAACTCGGGAATAGAAATATTTAAATCGTGGCTTACCAGTTCTACCGCATTGGTCATATTATCTACACTCAGGTGTTCACCAACCAGGCTTAAAAAATGTTTGGTTCGGCCGGTAATAATAATTTCACTTCGTTCCCTGTCAACCAGCCTTACGGTATCGCCTATTGCATAACGCCAGGCACCAGCATTTGTACTAATCAGGATGGCATAATCTTTTCCTTCTTCTATTTCATGAATCATTAATGCTCTCGCATCTTCAAGCATGTTTCCATCTGCATCAAAATTGCTATCATCAAAAGGTACAAATTCAAAAAAAATATTATTGTTCAGTGCCAGGTGCATACCACGGGTATCGGGTCTGTTTTGGTAAGCAAGGAAACCTTCGCTGGCAAGGTAGGTTTCAATATAAGTAATGGGCTTGCCCAATAATTTTTCCAGCCCCTTTTTATACGGTTCCATAGCCACACCGCCATGTACATAAAAAGCAAGGTTGGGCCACATTTCATGAATATTATTAAGATTGTAACGCTCAATAATTCTTTCTATGCACAATTGCAGCCAGGCAGGTACGCCTACAATAAAACCAATATCCCAGTTTGGCGCATTCTCTACTATTTCATCTAATTTTTTAGACCAGTCTCTTTCCCTGGCAATTTTTTTTCCAGGCTTATACAAGCCCAGACCCATAAACCAGAAAGGAATATTTCTTTGCTGAATGCCACTGAGATCACCGGCATAATAGGTAGCTCCTTTTTGCAACTGCGTGCTGCCTCCCAGCATGAGCCATCCTTTTCCGATAGAGCTGCGGGGAATATTATCGTAGCGGGTGAGGCTGAACAATTGTTTAAAACTGGTAACGGTATTGCTGCGGATAAGTTCTTTGGTAATGGGAATGTATTTGCTGGAGGAATCGCTGGTACCACTGCTGAGTGCAAAAAATTTAATAACTCCCGGCCAGCATACATCCGGAATGCCATCCAGCGTTTTGTACCACCAATCGTTGTAAAGTTTGCTGTAATTATACGTAGGCACCAATTGCGTAAATTTTTTCCCCGGATGCTTGCTCATTAATATTTCATCAAACTTATAGCGCTGGCCAAACTGTGTGAATCGGGCCTTCTTTAGTAATTTCTTCAGCACTTTTAATTGCTGCCGCCTCGGATCACTAACCGGGATGTTTAAAGCTTTTGCAATTGTATTTGGTAGCCTGATATCGAAAATGGCCATTACATGATTGTATTGATGACAGGCAGCAAATATAGTTAATGGAATCGAGGTATGCACATAGTCGGAAGCCGAAGTCATAAGTCAGGATGCAAGAGTGATAAGTAATTTTTTAGATTGCACCACTCTCAACTATTGACTCTTAACGCTGAACTTTCATCCTATACTTTCTTCAACTTCCATTTTCCTTTTTTAAACATCCAATAAGCTGCAATAGAGATAGCCGTTTCTGCCACAGGGATAGCAATAAAAACACCCAATGGTCCCATGGCAAATACTTTAGATAAAAGGTATGCCAGTGGTATTTGAAAAAACCAGAACCCAAATAAATTAATTACGGTGGGAGTGCGGGTATCGCCGGCACCATTAAATGCATTGGCCATTACCATTCCTATTCCATAAAAAAAGAACCCCGTACTTACTATTCTTACAGCACTGATAGCATAAGCTGCAACGGTTATTTCTTTTGTAAAAAATGAAATAATGAGTGGCGCAAAAAATAAAAAGATGAGCGACATGCTGCCCATAAAAAGGGCGTTGTATTTTGCCGTGCGCATTACTGATAATGCTGCTCTTTCCGGTTTGCCTGCCCCCAGGTTTTGACCCACCAATGTGGCAGCCGCATTGCTCATGCCCCATGCAGGTAAAATAAAAAACAGCACAATGCGGATGGCAATCTGGTAACCTGCGGATGCATCGCTGTGGCCCGTTTGCACTACAAGGCTTGCCAATACAATCCAGCTTCCGGAGCCAATAAGAAACTGCAGGGTTCCCGGCCAGGCAATGCTAATGAGCGAACGAATAATAGCCCAATCTGGTTTGAATAATTTGATGGTAAACTGAACCAAACGTTTTCCATTAAACAAATGATACAACTGGTAGCAAACGCCAATACCCCTGCCGATGGTAGTTGCCATGGCTGCACCTTCCAGTCCAAATGCAGGAATGGGGCCAAGCCCTCGAATTAGAACGGGGCACAAAATGATATTGCAGATATTAGCCAGCCACAAACTTTTCATGGCCATCATGGCATCGCCTGCGCCTCTAAAAATTCCGTTGATCAAAAACAATAACATAATCACCAGGCTTCCACCCATCATAATGCGGGTGTAGCCCGTGCCCGTTTTTATGGCGGCTGCTTCGGCTCCCATCAACCGGAGAATATCGGCCGCATAAATAAATCCTGGAATGCTGATGAGGATGGTGATAAACAAAGAAACTAATATGGCCTGCATGCCAGCACGTGTTGCTGCTTCAGGATCTTTTTCACCCACCCGCCGGGCCACCATGGCAGTGGCTGCCATACTGATGCCGATGGCCAAAGAATAAACAATGGTAATAACAGATTCTGTAAGGCCTACTGTAGAAGTGGCGTGCTTGCCCAAGTGACTTACAAAATAAATATCTACCAGGGCAAACACACTTTCCATACTCATCTCCAGCATCATAGGAATGGCTAAAAGAATAACTGCACGGCGAATGCTACCGGTTGTATAATCCTGCAGCTCTCCATTAAGTGATTGTTTGATGAGCAAAAATATATTCGAAAAACTATAAGAAGAAGTTGATTGATAAGACATGATTGAGTTTTAATCTTTTTTGAAAAAATAATAGAAAATTCTGCAGCCTGCTGCAGTACTTTTTTTTCGGGGAGATAAAGTTTCTGTACTTGCCAGAAACGATTAAAACTTCATAGACTTTAATTTGTAAGACCAAACTGAATTTCATTATAGGGCAATGAGTGTATGCTGAAATTCAAGAAGAGCCTTTTTGCGGTTGGGCTTTGGTAAATACCGGTTGGATAAACTATAAAATGCAATCGGTATAAGACTGCAAAGATTAAAAAATAATTATGTGTAAAAAAATATTTTGTTTATTTTTTTGATGAGAGCCTTTTTTAAACATGAAAGAAAAAGTTATTTGCTGCAGGCTGCCAGCAATTGCTTCATGTAGAGCAATCCTTTTTCATGGGCAAATTTTATATTTTGCCCTGGCACTTTATCAATACCTGCATAGCCATCTACCGCTTTGCTCACACTTGCTTCTCTTAAAAAATGCAGCATGGGGTACGGTGAGCGGTTTGTATAATTGGATGGATCATCTTCTGTACTTCCTGCAAATAAATAAGCAGGATGAAAACTGGCTACCTGGTACATGCCTTCGTAACCTTCATTTTGCAGGAGGGTTTCTGCATCTTCCAAAAGATCGAGGTAGGCTTCAAAGTTTAAAAATGAATTGGGCAGAATGAGTAAGGTAGTCTCTATATTGGGCTCATTGTTTAATTGCTGCATGGCTGCAACCACAGCCTGAAGTGTTGTTTCTAACGAAGCGTTTATTAGTACTTCATACTTAATTGTTCCCTGTTTTAAAACACCTGAAGCAAAGGGACAAAAATTGCATCCAACGACTACATCTGCAATCCATTTTTTTGTTTGGGCTATTATGGCGGTTGTATCTGGATGAAGCATGTTTATTTTTTATGCAATGGATTGAATATACAACTCTTCTACTTTTTTTCTTGCCCAGGCTGTTTTTCGTAAAAATTTTAAAGAAGATTGGATGCTGGGGTTACTGGTAAAACAATTTATTTTTATTACTGCTCCCAAATGCTCCCAACCAAAATGATGCACCAGTTCGGTTAGAATTATTTCAAGTGTTTTGCCGTGAAGCGGATCGTTGGATGACATGGGGTATTGTTTTTAGTAAAGATAAGTTTAACAGGTGAGCGGTAAAATATTTAAAGCTTAGAGAATAAAGTGAAAAGAAGAAAGCACCCTTACAAAACTCATTGTACTCTTTTCTTTTAGCAATTAAAAACTGCATCAGTCTTCGGGATGAAAGTTGCCTGAAACTTAATTAGTTGATTATTTTTAGGGTGCAACAAAATTTAATAGTAATAATCTTTTTGGTCAACATAAAAAAACCCGGCTTTAAAACCGGGTTTTATTTCACTAACGTATTGCTTCGTTAGTTTTTAGCCTGTTTTACATATTTGTCCAGCCACTCCAATTGTTCTGCAAGTGTGTGCAGTACATTTTCCCTGCCTGCATAACCATGACTTTCAAAAGGCAGACTCACAAATTTTACTGTGCCTCCATGTCCTTTAATGGCATTAAACATTCTTTCGCTCTGTATGGGATAGGTGCCGGTATTATTATCTGCATCGCCATGGATAAGCAGCAGCGGCGTTTTAATTTTATTGGCATAACTAAACGGACTCATCTCGTTGTACAATGCCGGTGCTTCCCAGTAAGTGCGGTCTTCGTTCTGAAAACCAAAAGGAGTGAGCGAACGGTTATAAGCCCCGCTTCGGGCAATGCCTGCTTTAAAGAGATTGGTATGCGCCAGTAAGTTGACTGTCATAAATGCACCGTAACTGTGGCCACCCACTGCCACCCGGTTTTTATCACCCACACCCATTTCAGTCAATTTATTAATGGCCGCTTCGGCATTCATTTTTACCTGCTCTATAAAATTATCATTGGGC
>JBKJSJ010000006.1:0-11483 GCA_046595965.1 Ferruginibacter sp. | reverse complement strand
TTTTGTTTACCATCTTTTACATGAAGAATAAATTCAGGAATATTTACTACAATCATTTGTCCCTTTGGTTCATTAATCATCCATTGCATACGGCCCATATTTAGCAACAATTGTTTGATACGGTCTAATACAGGAACATTCATATCCTTTACCTGCTGCTCAGTAAGTATTCCTGTGGGAGTATATCCAAACCTCAACTGAAAATTCTTTATCCCAGCAGCCAGGGCATCGTTAAATACCGGAGTAGTATCTGCGGGCATATCACCAGTTAAGGCTAACCTGCTTTTTAAAATTTTTATTTGAGGAGAATTACTACCCATTTTCATCTGCTTTGCAGATGCGGTAACAGCAGGCCACCCACCCTGCTGCGCAATGTCATAATATATTTTTAATTTTTCTTTTAATAATTTGTAACTACTATTAACATCCTCGTAATATTTATTGTCTTTATGTTTTTTGGTAAGCAGCGAATCTGCCAACAGTAAAGCATCTTCTTTTTTGCGTGGAATAAAACGCTCCATTTCTTTACGTTTTAGATACCCCTCTTCTATGCTGTTTAATGAATATAGAATAAAATGCTGCGTAAGTTTTAGTTCTGTGCTTAAAATATTTTTATCGGAAGCTGCAACTGCAAAACCATCTTCTTCTTCGGTATAGCCAGCCATTTTATTCTGAAGGCTTTTATCTTTAAGCGAACTGTCGTTACCATAACTTGTTTGATAATTATGCATATTCCAAAAACCCCTGGCCTGCTCGGTTAGGCCGTCGTTGGTAAACCATGCAAACTGGTAATTGCGGGCATTGTAAAAACTGGTAATTCGCCTGGAGATAGTATCATCCAGTTTATTTTCTGCAATAAAATTTACCAATGCCATACTGTCGAAAAACAGGTTGTTGTAGGCATTTGCCGGGTTTATAGAAAAATCCCTTTTAGTAAATTTCTTTTCTTTTACAGATTCTTCAGAAGAGGAATTATTTCCGCTTTTTTTGGTATTGCAGGAAATTATCAGGGTAAACAATATTGCTGCACTTATTAGAGTTTTTTTCATGAAAACATTCTATGCAAATCCTATGCCTTAACAAATAAGAGATATTTTAAATTGGATATGGGGAAAATTTTACATAGTATTATTTGTGTATCCTACAAAAAATGAATGTGGTCCTACAATAAACGGAGCTCATATTATTAATCTTTTAAATTCCTGTTCAAACATATAGACTCTTGCTTAATTGTAAAAACAGCTTCTGGTAAAAAAATTCAACCTTTTTTTTATCAAATAAAAACCGGGAGTTTAAAAATTATCAACCAAGATGATAATGATTAAATTTTCTACATTCCTTAACGAAAAGGTTAACTATTTTTAAGGCATGAAAATAAAGTTATTCTGCTCACTCTTTTTAGTTGCGTTTTTTATAAGTTCTTCGTTTGCCCAAAATTATTCTAATCAATATACTGCTGTAGATGCATTCACTAAAAAACTTGGTTCTTTAGATAGCCTGAATGTAGCCCGTATTGCAGATACACTTACCCGTAAGCTGGCAGATAAGGAGCAAAAAGCAAGAGCAATTTTTTTCTGGATAGCCAATAATATTTCTTTGGATGCCAGGGCCATCAAATCGAACGATCAGCGAAAATCGGCACCGGAAGATGTAGTAAAACAACGAAAAGCCACCCCGCTTGGTTTTGCCAAACTGTACCAGGAAATGAGCAGCCAGGCTAATATCCGCTGCCTTGTGGTAGATGGTTATGCAAAAAATAATACTGACGACATCAACAATCCTGCAGATGAAATAAATCATTCCTGGAATGTGGTGCAACTGGGACAAAGCCCCGACAAATGGTATTTTGTAGATGCAGCCAAAGCAAGTGGATTCAATGATAAAAAATTCAGCAGCTTTACTCCTGATTTTACGTCGAATTATTTCTTTGCAGAAAAAACATTGTTTAACCTGGATCATTATCCTGATAACAGTGCATGGCAATTGGGTGGTGGCTCCAAAAGTTTGAAAGATTTTTATGCCCTCCCTGTTATTGCAAGGGCCGCTTATACAATTGGATTAAAAAAACCAATACCAGTTACAGGTTTTATAAAAACAAAAACCAAAAATAAAGTGCTGTTTTCATTTATCTGCAATACAGATGTGGTTATACAAAACGTATCGCTAATGATTGGTGAAGGTAAAAAAATGCAAAAGCCGGAGCCAATGAACTTTACTGCCAACAACGGCCTGGTAAATTTTAGCTACCAGTTTAAAACAGACGACAGTTTTCCGGTAAAGATTATTGTAGATGGAAAGGAAATGCTTCATTACATGGTAGAAGTTACCGAATAGCATTGTTTTCTTTTTGTTCCCGCAGCATAGATCCATAATTCATATTTCTTGCAAGCCCATTAACGGCCATAGCAATCCTTTTTATTTTGGTAGCATCTGTTTTGGCGCTTTCTATCCATTTAGAATAATATTGCTGATGCGAGGGTGGAAGTTTATTAAAATTTTTTATAGCAGCAGGCTCGTCCTGCAGGCACTCTAAAAATGTTGCTGATAATGGAATTACTTCTTCATCTATTTGCAGCCCTACACTTATTTTTGCTCCTTCTCTTTTTCTAATTGCTTTACGCATTGTGGCATTAATGGGCATAATATAAGCACCATCTCCCATGGGTATTAGTGCTACAGCTTTTATGGGGTATTTATCCAACAGACCTTTTACCCTGAAAGATTTTTTATACCCAGGCTTTAATTTTTTAGTAACTTTTAGAGGAATGGAAATATAAGTCCAGCCGGTTTTTTCTCCTTTATCTCCAAACTTTTCCAGTATCGCATCAAAGCTTATTTTCATTTTCTTTGTTTAAGGATAAAAAAACTTAGTGGCAATAAAAATAAACTAAACGTAGATATATTTGTTATACAGAGTAATGAATATTTTAATTACCGGTGCCAATGGATATATTGGTGAGCGACTCATTCCCGTTTTAATGCAGGATGGGCATAAACTTTACTGTTGTGTGCGGGATAAACAGCGTTTTGAAGGAGAGCATGTGCATGAATTGCTTCATACCATTGAAGCAGATTTTTTAAAACCCGAATCTTTAACCGAACCGCCTGCACAGATTGATGTAGCTTATTACCTCATACATAGCATGAGCAGTGGCGAAGGTTTCGAAAAAATGGAAGCAGCATCGGCATTAAATTTTTTACAGTACATAGAAAAAACAAATTGCAAACAGATCATCTATCTCACCGGCATTGTTAATGAAGAGCACCTGAGTAAACACCTCAGCTCCCGGCTGCACGTAGAAAAAATTTTAGCGGCAGGAAAAATTCCGCTAACAGCATTGAGGGCAGGTATAATAGTGGGCTCTGGCAGTGCATCGTTTGAAATAATCCGTGATATTGTAGAAAAACTTCCGTGGATGATAGCTCCTAAATGGCTCAACACTTTATGCCAGCCCATTGCCATCCGCAATGTGATTCAATTTTTAAGAGGCGTGGCACTAAAGGAAAAGTATTTTAATGAAAATTTTGATATTGGTGGCCCGCAGGTACTCAGTTACAAAAATATGCTGCTGCAGTTTGCATCGGTGCGGGGTCTCAAAAGAAAAATATGGATTGTACCTGTAATGACTCCAAAACTTTCCTCCTATTGGTTATATTTTATTACTTCCACGTCTTACGCCCTTGCAGTAAACCTGGTGCATAGCATGAAAGTTAATGTGGTATGCCGCCCCAATACACTGGCAGATGACCTGGATATTCATTTGTTGCCCTACAATTCTTCGGTAGAACTTGCTTTTGAAAAAATGGAGCAGCAGATGGTACTGAGCAGTTGGAAAGATGCTTTTGTAAGTAGCAATGTAAAATATAATTTAATGAATTATGTAGAGGTGCCTGCGCACGGTTGCTTCAAAGATTTAAAATGGCGGGAAATTACAAGCTCACCGGAAAAAGTTTTGGAAAATATCTGGAGCATTGGCGGGCAAAAAGGGTGGTATTATGGCAATCATTTATGGAAGATGCGTGGCCTGATGGATAAGTTTGCCGGAGGCGTAGGACTAAGAAGAGGAAGAACAAATGAAAAGAATATTTATGCCGGCGATGCGCTTGATTTCTGGAGAGTGCTGGTAGCAGATAAAAAAAATAACCGGCTGTTGTTATTTGCAGAAATGAAACTTCCCGGAGAGGCATGGCTGGAATTCAGGATCATGAAAAAACACAATAAAATTCAGTTAAGGCAAACCGCTACTTTTCGTCCCTGGGGTTTATGGGGCAGGGTTTACTGGATAATAATGCTGCCATTTCACTATTTTATTTTTAACGGGATGATTAAAAATATTGTGAAAGTGAAATAAAAAACCCCGAAAATTCGGGGTTAAATGTTATTAAATTAAGCTCTCTGTTTTACCGGTGCTTTTTTCTTTACTTTTTTAAGTGCAGCTTCTATCGCCTTGCTCAATTCATCGTAGGTATTTTTAGCTACTCTCTCTCCATTTACAAAAAAAGTAGGTACGTCTTTTACACCACGGTCTATTCCTTCTTTAAGGTCGCCCTGCACCTGCCAGCCATAAGTAGCATTTACCAAATCATCCAGAAAACGTTTGTTACTTACGCCTGCTTCTCTGCTATGTAATTTTAAACTGGTAGTGCCCAAACTTTTGCGGTTTGCAAAAAGAATATTGTGCATTTCCCAAAATTTTCCTTCCTGTGCGGTAGCAACCGCAGCTTCGCCGGCCTTAAGGCTGCGTTGATGAATTTTAGTCATAGGAAAATGACGGAAATTAAAACGGATAAGACCATCATAATCAATTAATAATTTCTTTACTATCTCATTGGCCTTAGCACAAACTTCACTTTCATATTCACCAAACTCTTCAAGTGTTACTTCTGCTTTTGCGTTTCCTACAAATACGTCTCTTGGTTCTATAATTTCAACCACATCTTTTTTAAATGCCATATATAAACTCCTTTTTATTAATTATGTGCTGTCTTTTTAGGAGAATCAAAACAACTTTATGGTGATAAATATTATTAAAATATGTTATTTAGAATCGGTTGAAGATAGGGTTTTTTACTTTGCAGCAAAGCCCACTAATAAAATATTCCCCATTTAAGTAATCAAAACACTGTAAATCAATTGATTAATAAATGTTAACGTTTTTAACTGTGAGATTTTACCTCATTTAACTTAGCAATGTTTTCATTTCTAAAAACAACTGTCCCATCAAAAACATCTACCAACACAGGTTTACTTTTATCAATATCTCCTGCCAAAATTCTTTTACTCAACTGGTTTACAATTTCTTTTTGAATGAGTCTTTTTAAGGGCCTTGCACCAAACTGCGGATCGTATCCATTTTCGGCCAGATAGTCCAGGGTATATTCGCCAAACTGCAAGTCAATATCATTTTTAGCCACCAGGCTGCGCAAAATATCTAATTGAATTTTGATAATTCCTTTAATTTCCTTTTTCATCAGTGGCTGAAACATAATGATCTCATCAATACGGTTTAAAAATTCGGGTCTTATAGTTTGCTTAAGCAAACTCATTACCTCTACTTTCGTTTTTTCTACAATCTCCTCTTTGTTTTTTTCTGTTACATTTTCAAAATTCTCCTGTATCACCTGGCTACCCATATTGCTGGTCATAATGATGATGGTGTTTTTAAAATTTACCACCCTTCCTTTGTTATCGGTAAGCCTTCCATCGTCCAGTACCTGCAATAAAATATTGAATACATCGGGATGTGCTTTTTCAATTTCGTCCAGCAGCACTACAGAATATGGTTTGCGTCTAATCGCTTCCGTAAGCTGTCCGCCTTCATCGTATCCAACATAACCCGGAGGCGCACCCACCAGCCTGCTTACAGAATGCTTTTCCTGATATTCGCTCATATCTATCCGGGTCATCATGCCATCATCATCAAACAGGTAATTGGCCAAAGCTTTGGCCAATTCTGTTTTTCCCACACCGGTAGTGCCCAGGAAAATAAAAGATCCTATTGGTTTTTTGGTATCCTGCAAACCAGCACGGCTGCGGCGTATAGCATCACTCACTGCTTCTATAGCTTCCTCCTGCCCCACTACTCTTTTGTGCAGTTCATCTTCCAGGTTCAGCAGTTTTTCTTTTTCGCTCTGCAGCATTTTTGCCACCGGGATGCCCGTAGCTTTGGCTACACTTTCTGCAATATCGTCTGCATCTACTTCTTCTTTCAATAATCTTTTTTCCGATAAAGAAGATAATTGCACTGTAAGTTTTTCTATTTCCACTTCCTGCTCTTTTACTTTGCCATAGCGTATCTCAGCCACTCTGCCATAATCTCCGTTGCGTTCTGCCTGCTCTGCTTCCTGCTTCAGTTGTTCTATGGCGGCTTTTCCATTCTGTATTTTTTCTACCCATTCTTTTTCTTCTTTCCACTTGGCTTTGTAGGTATCTCTTTCTACAGAAAGGTTGGCAATATCTGTATTAAGATCTTTTAATTTAGGTTCATCATTTTCTCTTTTTATTGCTTCCCGTTCTATTTCCAATTGCCTTATTTGCCTTTCCAGTTTATCCAGTTCTTCGGGCATACTGTTCATTTCCATTCTTAATTTTGCTGCACTTTCATCAATGAGATCAATGGCTTTATCGGGCAAAAAACGATCGCTGATATACCGGTGAGATAAATCTACCGCAGCAATAATGGCTTCATCTTTTATACGCACATGATGATAGGTTTCATACCTGTCTTTCAATCCACGAAGAATGGAAATAGCATCTTCTGTGGATGGTTCATCAATAATTATTTTCTGAAACCTTCGCTCCAATGCTTTATCTTTTTCAAAAAATTTCTGGTACTCAGATAATGTGGTAGCACCTACTGCTCTTAGCTCTCCTCTAGCCAAAGCAGGTTTTAAAATATTGGCTGCATCCATTGCACCATCGCCGCCACCCGCACCCACCAAGGTATGTATTTCATCTATAAACAATACAATTTCTCCATCGGATGATGCCACTTCTTTTACTACCGATTTTAATCTTTCTTCAAACTCACCTTTGTATTTGGCACCTGCAATAAGTTGGCCCATATCCAATGCATAAATTACTTTCGATCTAAGATTTTCCGGCACGTCTCCATTAATTATTCTCATAGCCAACCCTTCGGCAATAGCCGTTTTACCTACACCTGGCTCACCCACGAGTATAGGATTATTTTTAGTACGGCGGCTCAGGATATGCAGTGTTCTGCGTATCTCTTCATCCCGGCCAATTACAGGATCTAATTTTCCCTGGCGTGCCATTTCATTCAGGTTCTTTGCATATTTGTTTAATGCATTAAACTGCGTTTCCTGTGTTTGGGAAGAAACCGTTTCGCCCTTGCGCAAATCTTTTATTGCGGTAATTAATCCTTTCTCTGTAAGTCCCGCATCTTTTAATAATTTGGCACTTGCATCATTAACCTGCAATAAAGCAATTAATAAATGTTCTGGTGTAATAAATTCATCGCCAAAAGTTTTTAAAGAAGCACCCGCCTTCATCATTACTGTGTTGGCATCTCTACCCATATTTTGGGCCGGCTCAGCGGTAGTGGTGGGCAATTTATACAGCAGTTGCTGCAATTTTGTTTCTACAAGATTTACGGTAACATTATTTTTTTTCAGCAGATAATCAATGGGAGAATCTTCCATATCCAGCAAAGCTTTTAAAATATGCTCTGTTTCTATGTTGGGGTTTTTATTATTAAAAGCCAGTTGTTGTGCATGCTGCACAGCTTCTGAAGCTTTAATGGTGAAATTATTGAGGTTCATATATTTAATTTCGTGATTGTTAATTTTAAACTTTAGCTGCAAACGAGTATCCAAACACTCAATTAAGAAATTATGACACAAACAAATCTCCGTTACTGTCTGCATAGCAGTCTTATTGTAATATTCATGCTATTTTATCAGTGCAGTTTTTCACAATATAATTTTACAGAAGCAGATAATTGGATAAAAGACAACCTAAAGGATTTAGGAGGCCGGGCAGTGCTGATGGTTTTTAAAGATGGAAAAATTATTTACAACCAACCATTTAATGACCTGAACGGTAAGCAAAAGCTGGTGGGGAAATTAATAGCAAGAAAAACGGGAAAAGATGCAGCCGATGTTTTGCAGGATTATAATGATAAAAGTCAAATACCCATTGCAAGCTGCAGCAAATGGCTGAGTGCAGCTCTTGTGATGACTTTTGTAGATGAAGGAAAACTTTTGCTGACAGACAGTATTGGAAACTTTTTACCCTTGATGACTAAAAATGGAAAAGGAAATATTAGCATAGCAGAATGCCTGAGCCATACTACCGGGATAAAACCCGGAACACTTAAGGATAGCCGTGAAATGATAAGCAGTGCTGCCAGTATGGAGGATGCAGTAAATGCAATTGCAGTAATGCCAATGGAATCTGCTCCTGGCGCATCTTTTCATTACAGCAGTGTGGGTTTGCAGTTAGCTGCAGCAGTTATTGAAAAGATTAGTGGAAAAAACTTTGAAACACTTTTTGCGGAACGAATTACCAAACCCTGCGAAATGTCAAATACAGATTTTGGCCATAAAAAAGTGCCGCTTGCTGCGGGTGGCGCACAAAGCACTGCCGAAGATTATATACACTTTTTACAAATGATTTTAAATAAAGGAATCTATAATGGTAAAACAGTTTTACAAAAACGCAGCATTGAATTAATGCAGCAGAATCAACTAAAAGGTAAATCAATACTGTATCGTCCTGCAGAAGCTGGAAGTTGGGGATACGGTTTTGGAGAATAGACGATGGAAGAAGCCGTTGCTGGCTAACCATCCAAAGCTATTAACAGTCCGGGTTTATTTGGCAGTTTTCCGTGGGTAGATAATGAGCATGGATATGCTGCTGTGCTGTTTACTTTTTATTTAAAATCTAAAGGTAGAAATGAACGATACAGCCAACTTAAAAATATCGTGGATGAAATTGTGAATTAATCTTTACAGTTATAAAAGTTTATAAGTAAAAAAAAGTTTAATAGAAATTTTATCAAATTAACTACTTCATTAAGACTTACATAAAAAGTATAATTACAAGTGTGATGCTTTTTTAAACGCAGAGAAAAAAGAAAGTACGCTGAAATAAATTTTACATTAGTTGCCAGAAATCATTATTATTGGCTTTGCTATTTTTGCTGTTGAGGATGCTGCATTTAATGTTCATTTATATAGACAACGAGTAAAGCCCTTCCATTCTTTTATTTAATTGCAATACCTTCGCTCTCTATCTTATTTAAAGAAACTATGAAGAAATTAACTGCGGTATTTTTGGTAATACTTTTTTTTAATGCTGCTCAAGCGCAGAAAAAAACAAAGCTTATTGATGGAATGTATATACAATGGGGGTATAATACTGAGTGGTATAGCAAAAGTACTATCCATTTTAAAATGGCTAATGGCAATGACTTTACATTGCACAATGCAAAGGCACACGATAAACCCGACCTGGATGCTATCCTTAAAAAACCAGTAGAAATTTCTATTCCTCAATACAATTACAGGTTTGGCTTTTACATTAATAAAAATCACAGCAAGGCAATAGAGCTAAATTTTGATCATATAAAATATGTGGTTACCGATGCACAAAAAGTACATGTAACAGGAAGAATAGATGGCATTGAAGTAAACGGAGACAGCATATTAAATGCCCAACGTTTTTTGCACCTGGAACATACCGATGGCGGCAACCTGCTGCATATAAATTACGTGCAGCAAAAAACGCTTTTAACCAATACAGATAAATCCAGGCCGATCATAAATTTTATCTGGAAAGCAGGTGCAGGTATTAATATTCCCCGAACAGATTTTACATTTCGGGGCGACCGGTTGAATAATAAATTTCATATAGCTGGCTACAACTTAAGTGCAGAAGCGGGTGCAAGAATTTATCCAACAAAACATTTATTTTTTGAATTTACCGCAAAAAGCGGATTTGTAAAATATATAAATGCATTAACCAATACTACACAGATAAAAGGAAGCAGGGTTACACAAAGTTTTGGTTATGCAGAACTGATTGGCCTGATTGGATTTGATATTAAATTTTAAAAAGTTATTTTTTATACAATGTCCTGGATGAAAATACAGGGCTTTTGTTTTTTTAAGCAATGTGCCTTTTTATTCAGCTTTTTGTTATTTTATTAGCATTTATTTTGCATCGCTTCATTCACCATATTAATTTACAACACAGCAGGAATTAATTTATGCCAACTGCAGCATCACATACAGCATTTATAAAACAAACTGCCACAGGTTTGGGATTCGATTTTTGTGGCATAGCAAAAACTCAGTTTCTCAATGAAGATGCACGCCGGCTGGAAACATGGCTGCAGAAAGGCATGCATGGAAATATGCAGTACATGCAAAATAATTTTGAGCTAAGAGTAGATCCTCAAAAATTAGTACCCGGTGCAAAATCAGTGATTACTTTGTTGCTAAATTATTTCCCTGAAACCACACAAAATTCCAATGTTCCTAAAATTTCTAAATATGCTTATGGCCGGGATTATCATGAAGCGATCAGGAAAAAACTGAATGAATTTTTAAAAATTATAAAAGCAGCAATTGGTGATTTTAATGGAAGAGGATTTGTTGATAGTGCCCCCGTATTAGAAAGAGCATGGGCACAAAAAAGCGGCCTGGGTTTTATTGGTAAAAATGGCAACCTGATCAATAAAAAAGCTGGTTCATTTTTTTTTATTGCCACTCTTATTGTAGATATCGAACTAATCCCAGACGATGCTTATGCAAAAGATTATTGCGGCAATTGTACCCGCTGCATTGATGCCTGCCCCACGGAAGCCATTCTGCCTGATAAAGTAGTAGATGGCAGTAAATGTATTTCTTACTTTACCATAGAATTAAAAGATGCCCTAATACCCGAAAAAATGAAGGGCAAATTTGACAACTGGTTATTTGGTTGCGATGTGTGCCAGGATGTATGCCCCTGGAACCGGTTTGCAAGCCCTCATCAAATGGAAGCATTTAAACCCCTGCCGCAAATACTGGAGTTTACTAAAAAAGACTGGGAAGAAATGACAGAAGAATCATTTAAAATTATTTTTAAAGAGAGCCCATTGAAGAGAAGAAAATATGAGGGAATAAAAAGGAATTTGAAGTTTATATCTGAGTAAAAAAAATTCCAATTGCTTTAACGCAATTGGAATTTTTTTTGTTTCATTCCTATTTAAAAGGGAGGATCTGCCGGAGTATTTGTGTTGTTATCCCTTTCTCTAAGCGGATAAGGCATCAGGTTTCGTTTGCGTTCTGACACAGGCCTGCCAAACCTTCTCATATCTTCTAATTTTTGTCCGCTCATGTACAATTCTATACAACGTTGTTTATAAATTTCGTCAAGTAAAGCTGCATAAGAACCAAAGGAATTAATGGGGGGCAGGTTAGCACCCAAACCAAAAATATCTGAAGCTGCAGTTTTTGTAATTACCTGGTTT
>JBKJSJ010000423.1:0-3389 GCA_046595965.1 Ferruginibacter sp. | reverse complement strand
GATTTTTCGGCTTTAAAAATTCCGGTTTTAAAAAAAGCCATGCCCAGTAATACCATCGAAAAAACATCCCATATCCATACCCGGTAAACAGTAACACTCTGTCTTACCTGTATGAGTGCCGACCTGTACCATACAATGCTAAAATAGTTTTTACTCAATTCTTTTTTTACATCATTAAATGCTTCAGGATTTGCTTTTTTATCGGCCACAATCGTTTCCCAATCTTCAATGGCTATTTTATTTTTTTTGTTTAAACTATCTGTGGATTTTTTTTCTTTTAAGGCAGTGGTATAATTTTCAAATGAATTTTTTGTTTTATAATAATCTTTTACATTTAATATAGTAAGTGCCATAGAAAGCAGGATTGCTCCAATGATTAGTTTGCCGGGTTGTAGATTTCTAAAGCTGTATGCAATGAGGCCTACTACTGCATAGGGAAACAATATTTCTCCCTGCCATAATAATAAATAAGCATGAATAATTCCAAAAACAAGCAGCCAGAGTGTTCTGCGGAAATAAGCATCTGTTACTGCAATGCTGGGTAATCCATTTATGGTTCTGCTGTTAAATAATACAATGCCAGCACCAAATATCATGGAGAAAAGTCCCCGCATGGTGCCTTCAAAAAACATATTATTTACCCACCATGCTTTTAAGTCCCAGCCTGTGGCTCCTCCTGAATTGGTAGGATCTAAGTAAGCTTTGTAAAGGCCAAAGCCAACGATGTTCATTAACAGAATGCCAAATAAGGCAATGCCCCTAATGATATCAAGAGAGTGAATTCTTTGATTGCTGGTAGTGGGTTGTAAATTTTCTACTGCTGTCATGTTTTGGTGTTTGGTAATGATTGTTTAAAGCTGTTCACTAAAAAATAATTACTTAATTTTCATTTTCAAATAAATTCAACTTTTATTTATCTTTTTACAACTACTATATGCGAAAATGTTATAAATAACTCAGCCACCATTTTTCTTTATGTTTGGTTTTATATCTGTCGTACCATTTACATAAAGGATACAATACTATTATTACAGTTAGCCATATAGCATACACAACCCATAAAGCATAGCCTTCACCCGGTATTATAAATTTAAATGGCAGTCCGGGGGTATCCTTCATTCCCTCCGCAAGTGAATGTCCTCTTGATAAAAACAGGATAATATTTAGCGTACTGAGCAGGTAGAAATGAAGTATATAATAAAAGAAAGGTACCCTGCCATAAATGATTATAAATTTTGCAAGCTTGCTTTTTGTATTTTTTACAACGGCCAAAAAAACAAGTGCAATGCCAATTGTAGCACACATATACAATAAAGACGGAGGGTATTTTTGTACGTCCATGAAATCGAGAAAAGTGTAAACTCCATTCTTTTGCTTTATCCAATGGCCAGGGTCGCCATAAGAATCAATAAACCTTAAAACAATAAATAATAACAATGCACTTGTTCCCATCAACAGCAATATTTTATTTCGTCTTCCTGTTTCCACATTGCTGAATAATTTTCCACAGCAATAGCCCAATATCATCAACCCTGCCCAGGGAACAAAGGGATAAAAAATACCTACGCTATGATGAGCATCCAGGGAAACTATAGCAGGCCGGTGTAAAAAATTCCACCATACCGGAACAATTCCGTTACGGCTGGCTTCTGCATAATCAATACTGTTATGCCCCAATACTATCACCAGGCCAATAGCCAGTATTGCATTAAAAGGAAGCAAGATAACAAGGCCCAGTATCATCATGCTGATGCCAATGGACCAGATGGTTTGTAAAAAGAAAAAACTATAATGTATATCTGCTGTTATGGCCAGACCTATTACTGCAACTTCCATAAAAACAAGCCAAAGGCCACGGGATATTAAAAACAGGCTAAGTTCTTTTTTTGTTTTTCGGTTGCTTTGCAGCCAGGCAGATACCCCGGAGAGAAATACAAAAATGGGGGCACAAAAATGAGTGATCCATCGGGTGAAATAAAGGAAAGGGGTAGTAGTGACCAGGTCGAGCGGATCGCTCACATTTGCTATGCTGTGAAAATAATCACGGGTATGATCGAGCGCCATAATGATCATAACCAAACCACGGAGCAGGTCGATTGTTTCAATTCTTTTTTGGTTGGCAGTTAGTGTGGGTTGCATTTGATTTGCTTTTGGCGGTTGGTTTGTTTATTGCAAATGATATTCTTTTTGTAAGTATTCAATCAATTGAGCACCTGAAGTTTTTAATGCTTCATCATTACCCAGTATTCCTTTTTTGGTGCCGTGCATATACACTGCAAAAATGGAAAGCTCCTGCAATAATTCATTGTTGTTTGTGCGTAATAATGGGTTGTAGCTTAATCTTTTTATTTCATCATTTTTTCCTTCCGAACTAAGAAACACGGCAGGGTTAAAAATTTTTGCCGCTACTTTTTTGTATTCTGTAAATTCAGTTTCATTCACAGATTCCAATAGGCGTATGAGGGGAAATTTTTCGTAATAGGCCATAATTTTATTTGAACTACTTATGTTTCTTATCAACCGGAAATTGCCTGAGTTTTTTAGTTGTTCAAATGTTCTGGTGTTGGTTGATAAAGGATTTAGCCTGGGCGCAAGTCTTGCCAAGTAATATAAGTTACCCGTATTATTTGCAATCTGAAAAGGGTTATTTAAAATATTTATCACACTGTCCATCATTGAAAGACCGTTGTTTACATGCAAAATATGTTGCGATAAAACTTGCTGGTCGCTTTTCAAGTCAGCAATCAGCGATTGGATATATTGCTTTTCCCGCTGATGTTCTATTACATGCTCCAACTGGTACTCTGCTAAAAATCCGCAAAACACAGCGAGGAACAACATCAAAAATTCCCAGAAATAAGATCTCCAGTTTTTCTTGTGATGAGGTGCTGCGGGGTCGTGGGCGTGGTGATGTACTTCCATGTTTTTTTCTGTTTGTGGTTGAGGAGTAATTATTACAGGTTGCTCCGTTTGGGCAACTGGCTCTGTGGATGAATTTTTTTCATCCTTTGCTGCATCAGCTTTTGCAACTTCATCTACCGGTCGCCCTTGTGGTACATCTTCCTTCAGTACGGCTCCCTTTCCCGATGGCAGGTTTTCTTCTTTGTTCATTTAATTTTTAAGTTGACGGTATAAAAAAGCAAATAGAAATCCTACGGCGATATATAAAAGAAATCGTTGCAACCTGCTCTTCCTTCGGTTGGTTTGTTCTTCAATCATTTTCCATATGATATTTATTTTTGACTAATTCAATTAGTTTTTGTGCTGCAATATTTCTCTCATTGCCAATCTTTTCTGCCAGTAAAAATGAACCGTACAAATATTGCGCACTGGTAGTTAACTCATTTAACGTAATTCTATCTTCGGTAAGTAAATCAGATGCAATTGCA
>JBKJSJ010000323.1:0-3034 GCA_046595965.1 Ferruginibacter sp. | reverse complement strand
GCTGCACAAGGGGTGCTTTGGGAAATATAAAAAGAGGCAGCTTTAATGCAAAGCCATAAACAAAAAGTAGAAAGTTATTGGTGGGGATATTGGCTTTAAATGTGCCTGTCACTATTTGGTTGAATTATTTATGAGGAATGATGTTGGCTATGCAAAAATGCACAATATAAATAACTTAAAAAAAATTACAGCCGGCATCAAAAATCAATTTTTGCAAAACAGATATTACCCCTGTAAACACAGGGCATTATCATTTGCCGGGCACCCACCTGTTTGGCTAACCTTGGCATAAACTGGTATCCGGCTTCCCTGCTTTTTAAAGTAGGGTAACGAAACAGTTTACCAGATGAAGATATGCTGTGATTGCTGATGATCTGGTTGTTCTTTTCTTTTTCTATAAAAAGAAAATGTATTTCTGCGCCAGCATTCATGGTGCCGAAAGATAAAAAATTATCATTGTCATCATCGGTTTGTTTTTTTAATATCACATTGTTCCATTGAGGCTTTAATGTACTGTCTAAACTTATAAAGAGCAAATTATCATAAAAATATTTTACGTTCCGGTTATTATTAAAAGAGTTGAACCGGTTATAGCGGTAGTAAGGGCTGTTCCAGTAATAGTAATCGCTGTTGTAACCATAAGGGTTATTATAGAGGTAATCCCACCGGTTCCAGGAGTTGTTGGTGCCCATTGTCTGGGTAGAATAGTCTTCTGCCACCAGGAGGAAGCTTCCATCTTTTTTTACAAAAATATTTCGCATAAAAAGGTTATCAAATGCACTATTTGCCTGGTTCTGGCGGCTCATCTTCAAACGAAGCGAATCGCTAAACGGGTTAAAAGATGTTTGTACACGAATGTTATCTTTATCTATTTTGGCAGAAAACAATCCTTCAATGCTGCCTGCTCTTTTTTGGGTATAGTAAAAAGAATTGATAAGATATTTATTATTGAGATTATCTATTTTAAGGCTAATGTCATCAATATATTTTTTTTGCAGATCGAGAGCGGTTATTAAAAAGCTGTCGGTAAGTGGTTTGCAGGTAATCATTTCTATCTGGCTAATATTTTCTCTTGAACCCGTTTTGGTTTGCCTGGTAAAAAATATACTGCCGTCATTGGCTAACTGAAAAGGACTGTATATTTCTTTGCGTTCATTAAAATCAATTACACTCCTGGTACTGTCTAAGAGCTGAATATCCTGGTTGTATAATTTGGTAACTATATTTAGTTTATCATTTTTTTCGTGCATTTTATAGAGGAGAATTTTTTTCTTGTCTTCGCTGAAAACGGTGCTGTAAATATTATCGCCGCCCATCATCCCTATCCTGGTTGTATCCAAAGTTATAGCTGCACCCATTGCCTTGCCAACGGCATCTATTTTTACTGCATCGCAAAAGAGTATATTATTCTTTTTGTACTGATAAATCATTACGAAATATTCGGGGTAGGTAATAAAATCTACATTAATAACTCTTTCCGGCATAAACTTCAGCCTGTCGTTGCTGAGCTCTTTCATATTTTTATCGTACACCTGGATAATATTTCTCCACAAAATATTTTTATATACCAGGTAATTCGGTCCTACCTTTCCCAATATTTCAAAACTTACTTCCCGGCTGTTTTCGTTGTGTACTACTGAATAAGTTATTTCCTGTGCACTAACTACAGGTGGTTTTAAGAGGCATATAAATAGGCAAAAAATTATTCTTCGTTTCATGCAGAAATTTGTTTAGATAAATTTACGTATAATTAAGATGCAGGAGGTATAATGATTCCTTAAATGAACGGACAAACAAATTGCCAAAAAAGTTGTTTTAAATAATATATTTATAGTATGAGCACTATTTTAATTACCGGTGGTACAGGTTTGGTTGGCAAAACTTTAACGGCCTGGCTTGTTGCAAGGAGTCATAAAGTAATTGTATTAACCAGATCCTTAAAAAAAATTACAAAACAAAACAATGTGCAATATGCATTATGGGATGTTAAAAAACAAAGCATTGATGTACCTGCACTGCAAAGTGCAGATTACATCATTCACCTGGCGGGTGCTGGCGTAGTAGATAAAAAATGGACAGTTGCTTATAAAAAAGAAATAATAGAAAGCAGAACTGAAAGCAGCAGGTTGCTGGTAAATACGCTTAAAGAGCATACCCACGCCATAAAAGCCATCATCAGTTCGTCTGCCATTGGGTGGTATGGAGAAGATAAACAAGCAGGCTTTGCATTTACAGAAGATGATCCTGCTGATGAAGGATTTTTGGGGCATACCTGCCAACTGTGGGAAGAAAGCATAGAGGCTGCCAGTGCGCTGGGCATAAGGGTTTGCAAACTAAGAACAGGAATTGTATTGAGTAACGATGGCGGAGCATTCACCGAATTTAAGAAACCCATTGCCCTGGGCATAGCTGGCATATTGGGTAATGGAAAACAAATGATAAGCTGGATACATATAGACGATCTGTGCAGGATGTTTTTATTTGCCATTGAAAAAGCGGGAATGCAGGGCAGTTATAATGCAGTGGCACCGCAGCCGGTGAGCAATAAAGAATTAACCATTAAACTTGCTCAATTAATAAAGGGTGGTTTTTATATCCCCCTGTATGTACCAAAATTTATTTTAAAAATTATGATGGGAAGCAGGAGCATAGAAGTACTAAAGAGCACTACTGTAAGTTGTTCTAAAATAAAAAAAGAAGGATTTACATTTTTATATCCAACCGTAGATGCAGCCTTGGCACAATTAATTAAAAAATAAAGCGACTCTTACAAATCAGACTGAATAAATTTTCTGCGGCTAAGCCAGATAAATAAAAATAAATAACACAACGCCAGTGAAATCACTATCCAGAAATAATCTGTAGGCAATGCAGATTTGGCAATAGACTTTAATGGATTATCCGGAAATGTAAGCAGGCCATCTGAGGCATTCATGGGAAGATAATCGCCCATGCTTCCCAGGTCTGCACTGGTATCTCTTCTTATTTTCATACTCCATACATCCAATAATTGGGAGATTACATTTTCTGTGCC
>JBKJSJ010000262.1:0-11680 GCA_046595965.1 Ferruginibacter sp. | reverse complement strand
AGTGAGTTCTTCATTATTGGTACTGATGTTGATCTTTGCTGTTGTTTTTTCAAATTCAGCATCGCTCATTTGCGAAGCTATCGTTCTTTTCCAAATCAGTTCATAAAGTCTGCTCAGGTCAGCATCATTTACCGAAGCGTTTTCCATGTAGGTTGGCCTGATGGCTTCATGCGCTTCCTGTGCACTTTCATTTTTGTTTTTGTATTTACGAACCTGTAAATATTTATCGCCAAAGCTTTTATTTATTTCTGTTTTAATAGCATCCATAGCCGTTTCGCCCAGGCTTACACTATCGGTACGCATATAAGTTATTTTACCGCTTTCATACAATCGCTGGGCAAGTAACATTGTTTTGCTTACCCCATAACCCAGCTTGCGGCTGGCTTCCTGTTGCAGGGTAGAAGTGGTAAAAGGTGCAGCCGGTGTACGTTTGCCCGGTCTTACCTGAATATCTTTTACGGTGTAGCGGGCACCCACACAACTTTGCAAAAATTGTTCGGCACCTGTTTCCTCATTAAATTTTGATCCCTCTGCTTTAAAAGAAACGGAACGGTTATTTAAATCGGTAGCCGCCAGGGAGGCTTCTACTTTAAAGCTTCCGGTAGAATTAAACGCATTTATTTCTCTTTCTTTTTCTACGGCTAATTTTACTGCTACGCTTTGGACCCGGCCTGCACTAAGACCACCCTGTCTGCCAATTTTTCTCCACAATACAGGGCTCAGTTCAAAGCCTACCAGCCTGTCAACCACACGACGTGCCTGCTGTGCATTTACCAGGTCCATGTTTATAATGCGTGGATTTTGCACCGCTTTTAAAATAGCCGGTTTGGTTATTTCATGAAAAACAATTCGCTTGGTGGTTTTTACATCCAGGTTCAATACTTCGGCCAGGTGCCAGCTTATGCTTTCGCCTTCCCGGTCCTCATCCGATGCAAGCCACACCGTCTCAGCTTTTTTTGCCAGGGCTTTTAAATCTCTCACCACTTTTTCTTTTTCGGCAGGAACAATGTATTTGGGAGCAAAATTATTTTGCACATCTATTCCCATATCATTTTTCTCCAGGTCACGTATATGACCAAAGCAACTTTTTACTTCAAAATCTGGCCCTAAAATACCTTCAATGGTTTTAGCTTTTGCCGGGGACTCTACTATCAATAAGTTTTTAGCCATAATAATTTTATCTAACCCTCGTTCCCGCTCTTTCACTAAAAGGAACCAGGCATTTTTTATTAATCAACAGTGTATCAAATCATCCGTTACAGTAAGTATTAAGCACTTTTATTTTTTTGGAAACCAGCTCTGGCAGCAGGTATCAGCATCGTTGTGTCACTCACTTGTACTGCATTTCTTTTATAAGCTTTTCTAATAAAAAAGGAAATAAGAATAGTGCAATATTAGTTTAAAATTAAAAAATCAAAATTTTTCATCCTAAACAAAAAGATTTACAGAAAATTGATGATAGCAGATTTTACCATTTTGTCCCTGTAAATTTTTTGGTGCCCAAGGCCTTTTGTCAGTAAGAATTGCACATGGGGATGGTTGTCTTCTTTTACTTTTAAAACATCTTTAATGGGCGTTATCGTATCTTCTTCATCATGCACCCAAAGCACAGAGGCTGTTATGTTTTTTATTGCCCGCCTGATGGAGTACCAGGCAGGATGCTGTCCGCTTACGCTAAATATGTGTTCATCCAAAGACTGGCGCACCCGGTTTTTTCTAATTCCGAGCATGCTAAAAGCTCCGTCTATTGCAGAACTGGTTTCGGTGGCAGGTGCTATCAAAACCAATTTTGTTTCAGGTGTATGTTTCATTGTTTCCAACGCAAGGCTGATAGCAATGCCTCCAAAAGAATGCGAAATAAATCCATCAATTGGCCCGTACAACGCAACTATTTTTTTTATCATTTCACTGTATTCAACCGCATTCACTGTTTTTCCTTCGCTGGCACCATGGGCGGGTGCATCAAAAGCCAGTACCTCATAATTTTTTTCAATAAGTGCCGCCGCATATTTGTCAAACTTGTGGCAACTGGAAGAAAACCCATGCAGAATTAAAATTTTTTTTGTGCCAGTTTTATTACACCTGTATCCCTTAATTTTTTTTCCATCGAATACAAACTCCAGTGGTTCAGCGGTTGTAAATATTTCGGCTGCGGGCCCTTTATATCTTGTTAAGGGGGTACAAAATAATCTGAATGCTTCCCTGCCTGCGCTTCGTTTGCTTACAAGGCTCATCAGATTTAATTTATTTCTAATAAAACTGATTGCTATCTTTTTTTGTACTTTCATCCCCTCAAAGATATTACTTATGAAAATAGGACTAATAGGATCGGGCAATGTAGCCACAGTTTTAGGCAGGCTCATTGTGCAACAGCAGCATGAAATTGTACAGGTCATCAGCCGGGATGCACTGAATGCCAAAGCACTGGCAGATGAACTGGGTGCAGATTATGCAGACTTTAGCGCACAGCCAAATGCAAGTGTAGATCTTTTTATCATTGCCATTTCTGATACAGCCCTGGAAAACTTTTTTGTTCAGGGAGCCATACATGATAAAGTAATTGTGCACACGGCGGGCTCGGTATCAAAAGATGTTTTAATTAATTTTTCAAAAAAATATGGCGTTTTGTACCCGCTGCAAAGTCTGCGAAAAGAAATGAAAACCATTCCGCCCATCCCTTTTTTAATAGATGGAAGCGATGATGAAGTAATAAATTTTATTGAAACATTTGCCCATACCATTTCTACTTCTGTAAAATTTGCAGGCGACGAACAAAGACTTAAACTGCATGCTGCGGCAGTTGTAGTGAGCAATTTTACCAATCACCTTTATGCAATAGCAGAAGATTTTTGTGGCAAAGAAAAGGTAGATTTTAATTTACTTAAACCATTGATTGTGGAAACGGCCAACAGGATACAACAAATTTCTCCCTCAAAAGTGCAAACGGGACCAGCCATTAGAAAGGACATTTACACATTAGACAAACATCTTCGTTTATTTACTGCACATCCAAAAATGCGTACTACTTATCTTCGGCTTACGGATAGTATTATGAATCCGTGAAGAAAGGTTTAAAAAGTTCAAGAGGTTTAAGAGGTTCAAGAGGTTTAAGGTTTAACGTTTCACGTTTAAGGTTTAAGGTTTTTTAGACTTGATTATTTGTTTAGTCCTTCAAAGATTTCACCATTCACTATTCAACTATTCAACTATTGACTATTGACTTTTGACCATTGACTTTTATTTACCTATGCGGAAAAACAATATCCGTCTGCACTTTATAAGGATCAATTAATTTTCCATCTTTGCCCATCGGGTCGGTTACATATAATTCATAAGGAAGTCCAGCTGTTTTTTTCTTATGATCTTTCAGCCAGTCAGCGAGTGCTTCGTATCCCATAAATGTGCTGGAGTATGGGCCGTAAAAATGCGCTATCACTGCACTATCGCCGCCAATGTTTTTTACGAGTATTCCTTTAGGCAGTTTGGCAGGGCGTTTATCTACCGGTAAACCGGCCTCAAAAAAGAATGGAGGTTTACTGGTTTTATACCATGCAATAGGAGGCCCTGCAATTTTTAATTTATTTTTATTGATAAATTGGGGCAATTTTTCTCCGAATATTTTTTCCAGTTTCTGGCTGATACGTTCGCTGCTGGATGCAGTATCTTTTATATACAGTACAATATATTTAGGCGCAATGGTGTCTTCAATATTAATGATAGGAGGCCTTGAGGGTTGTACTTCTTTTTTTAAATTGGCCGTATCTTTTCTAACAACGATGCTTGGCTCCAACGGTTTTACTGCTGTAGTTTTTTTTTGTTTACAGGCACCCAACATGGCAACAGCGAGAAAAAGAAAAATAATTTTGTTTAAAAACATAAGTGACTTTTTAAAAAATTTCCAACCATTCAGTGTAACAAATTAACGATAATAGTGGAATAATCTTTTATTACTGAAAATGTATTTTTTCCTTAATTGGTAATTTGCAGTAGGTTTGCAATCCCGAAATTTGCAAGCATGTATAATATAAAGTTTAAATTTGAGCAGAAAGGATTGGAGCCTATTATCATCAGCAATGTAGATGCAAACCAGTCTATACTGGAGGTAGCATTAAAAAATGATATTAATTTACACCATAACTGCGGAGGCGTTTGTGCCTGCAGCACCTGTCATTTATATGTGGAAAAAGGCGAAAATTTTGTAGAGGAATTAAGTGACAAGGAAGAAGATTTTGTTGACAGAGCTATTAACCCCCGGTTAAATTCCAGGCTTGGATGCCAGTGCGTGCTGGATGCCTCGGGCAGCGGAGATATAGAAGTTACACTGCCGGATCAAACGCAGTTTTTGGGAGAATAATATTAATACGTAAATGTGCACATCTGCATATTTGCACATTTTTTAATCATCATTTTTGCACATTTATCTACTATGACATTTGAACCCCCGATTCACTGGAACGATTATGAAGATATAGCTCAGAAACTATACGAACGTTTTGGTGATGATTTTAATGAAGGAAGAATTTACCGCATCCGTTTTACTGACTTGCATAAATGGGTGTTGGAAATTCCGCATTTTGCCGGCAAGTCTGATGAGAGCAATGAAGGCCACCTGGAAATGATACAGAGCAGTTGGGTTTATGAGTGGAGGGATAATAAAAAATAATACAGCTTCCTCCGCCAACTGAAGCGGCAACTTTAATTTCTCAGCATTTTAATTCTTTTAGGTCTTACAGGAAGAATTTCTATACAATTATAACCTTTAAATCAAGTTCCACTTGTGGGGACAGGGGCCAATGAATTTACTTTCACTTTTTAAAAGTATTCAACTTTTTGTACTGGATATAGACGGTGTGCTCACTGATGGCAACCTGCTTGTTTTAAATGATGGGCAAATGGCCCGCAGCATGAATATTAAAGACGGCTATGCTTTACAGCTAGCCATTAAAAAAGGATACAATATTTTGGTAATTTCGGGGGGTAAGGATGATGCGGTAAAAAACAGGTTGCAAAAACTGGGTGTAAAAGAAGTGTATATGAATGTGCTGAATAAAAAAGAATTGCTTTTAAAATATGTTACTGACCATAGCCTTAGCTGGACCCAGGTTTTGTATATGGGCGATGATATTCCAGACATGGAACCTATGCAGATGGTTGGCCTGGCCTGCTGCCCTGCAGATGCGGTAGCAGAAATAAAAGCTATCTCACATTATATTTGTCCTGTAGATGGTGGACGGGGTTGTGTAAGAGATATCATAGAAAAAGTAATGAAATTAAATAACCACTGGAATGCAGATGAAAGCATTGCCTCTAAATAATTACTGCCTGCCGCAGTAGTTTCTTTATCATTTATTAATTTAGCATCTGAATGGAACTGATCGCTGCATTTTTTAAACTCATCCGCTGGCCCAATCTTTTTTTCATTGCCCTTACCCAATGCCTTTTTTATTTCGGTGTATTTCAAACACTGCAGGTGCAACCGGGTTACCAGTACAACAATTTTCTTTTTTATTTGCTGGTAACAGCATCGGTGGTCATTGCTGCTGCAGGCTATATCATTAATGACTATTTTGATCTGCAGATAGATGCCATTAATAAACCACAAAAAGTAGTGGTAGATAAAATTGTAAAACGCCGTTGGGCTATTATGTGGCATTGGTTACTTTCGGGACTGGGAATACTGCTGGGGTTTTACATCAGTTATAAAATTGGCAACTGGATAATTGCAATTGTAAATATTGTGTGTGTGATGCTACTCTGGTTTTACTCTACCACTTTTAAGAAAAAAATATTATCTGGCAATATTATTATTGCTGCACTTACTGCATGGGTTATTGTGGTTGTTTATTTTTTCTGTGGCGCCAGCATAGCAGTTTGGCAGCAGACCAATATTACTTTTGATGCACGCAAATTTTTTAAGCTGATGATTTTGTATGCAGGTTTTGCTTTTATAGTATCACTAATCAGGGAAGTAATAAAAGACCTGGAAGATATGGAAGGCGATGCAAAATTTAATTGCCGCACCATGCCCATAGCCTGGGGAGTACCTGCCAGCAAAGTTTTTACCGCAGTGTGGCTGGTAGTGTCTGTTGCATCTTTAACTATAGTGCAATTGTATGCATGGCAATCGGGTTGGTGGAAAATTGTTGTGTACAGTATTTTGCTGCTCATATTGCCACAGTTGCTCATCTTAAAAAAATTATATAAAGTGGATACTCCTGCGGGTTATCATCAACTGAGCACAGCTATTAAACTGGTGATGCTGGCAGGTATTTTATCTATGTTATTTTTTATTTTTTAAACCCATGCACAAAATTATTTTAGCCTCACAGTCTCCCCGAAGAAAACAGTTGCTTCAATGGGCCGAAATAAATTTTGAGGTGATCGTAAGCGATACGGATGAAAGTTTTCCTCCGGAACTTTCATTTACTGATGCAGCCATTCATATTGCCCGCAATAAAGCTTTGGCAATAGCAACTCAGAATAAAGAGCAACTGCCTGTATTGGCCGCCGACACTATCGTTGTTTGCAACCATACCATTATTGGCAAACCAAAAAGCAGGGAAGAAGCCATCGAAATATTACAACGCTTATCGGGCAACACACACCAGGTAATAACCGGTGTTGTTATTATAAAGAACGATAAAGAAATAGCTTTTTCAGATACTACATCCGTAACCTTTCATCCACTTACAGCAGAGCAGATTATTTTTTATGTAGATAAATATCAACCTTACGATAAAGCCGGTGCTTACGCCATTCAGGAATGGATTGGTGTGGTAGGCATTAAATCTATAGAAGGTGATTTTTATAATGTCATGGGATTACCGGTGAGCAGGGTAGTGGCAGAGCTTAACAAGGTTTCAAAGGTTTAAAGTTATCTGGAATGGAGGATTTATTATACTCTTCAAAGTTTTCACCATTCATTATTCGCCATTCACTGTTTTGATATTCAAAATCTGTTTTGTATTTTGATAAACGATCATTCAACTCGCAACTCAAAACACATAACTCTCAACTCAAAAAGCCTACCCTATGACAGAGCGGCTATTACAATACATCTGGCAGTTTCAATATTTTAACGTACGCAATCTTCAAACTACGCAGGGAGAATCTTTACAGATTATTCATAATGGCACTTACAATACCAACCAGGGACCCGATTTTTTAAATGCAAAAATTAAAGCAGCACAAACCACCTGGGCTGGCAATATAGAAATGCATATTAAATCTTCCGACTGGCAAACGCATCAGCACAGCGATGATAAAAATTACAAAAATGTAATACTGCATGTAGTGTGGCAGCATGATGCAACTGTGCTGCTGCCCTTTCCCACACTGGAACTGCAGCAGCTTGTATCTTCTGTATTGCTGGGCAAATATGAAGAACTGATGCAGAGTGCGCAGTTTATTCCCTGCCAAAATCATATTAAAGAAGTATCGGCACTCACATTTACCGCATGGAAAGAAAGACTGTTGATAGAAAGGCTGCAGCAAAGGGCATTATACATAGAAAATTTACTTGCCCAAAATAAACAGCATTGGGAAGAAAGCTTTTGGTGGATGCTTGCAAAAAACTTTGGTATTAAAATCAATGCAGATGCATTTGAAAAAATTGCTCAATCTATCCCGGTTAATGTTTTGGCCAAACACAAAAACCAGGTGCAGCAATTAGAGGCATTGCTAATGGGGCAGGCAGGCATGCTCGATAAAACCTTTGAGGAAGATTATCCAAATATGCTTGCCAGGGAATATATTTTTCTGCAGAAAAAATACGGATTAAAAAAAGCTCATGCACCCATTTATTTTTTAAGAATGCGACCGGCAAATTTTCCCACTATAAGACTTGCACAACTGGCCGCACTCATTCAGCAAAGCCAGCATTTGTTTTCTGTTATTAAAGAAGAGGAAGATATGAATGAAATAAAAAAACTGCTGCAGGTTACTGCCAACGATTACTGGCATTACCATTATATGTTTGATGAACAAACGGCTTTTAAAAAGAAAACCCTGGGCGATCAGATGATTCAGAATATTCTCATCAATACAGTAGTTCCCATGTTGTATGCTTATGGATACCTGCACAACAATGAGCAAATAAAAAGCAAAGCACTGGTGTGGATAGATCAGGTAAGTGCAGAAAAAAACAGTATTACAAAAGGGTTTCAGTTATTAGGCGTTCAAAATAAATCTGCTTTCGATTCACAGGCACTCATCCAGTTAAAAAATAATTATTGCAATTTAAAATTATGCCTTCAATGTGCTGTGGGAAACCAGGTGCTGAGGATGGGGCAATAGGAATGGTGAATGAGTGAATAGTGAATTAGTGAATAGTGAATGGTGAATAGTAAAATCTTTGAAGTACCAAACAAATAATCAAGTCTAAAAAACGTTAAACCTTAAACGTTGAACCTTGAACCTTTTGAACCTCTTGAAATTTTGAAATCTCTTAAATCTCCCAAACGTACTCCGTCACTACTTCCAAATCTGGATGAATACTTTTCATTACCGGGCAGTTATCTCCAATTTTTTGCAGTACAATTTTTTGTTGCGCATCTAAATTAATAGAAGGAAAATAAAGCGTTATTTCAATTTTTCCAATTCTTCTTGGCTCACCCAGCATGTGTTTGGTTACCTCTATGCGGGTGCCGGTAAGATCTATCTGCATGTCGGCGGCTCTAATGCCCATGGTAGTTATCATACAGGTGGCCAAGGCCGTACAAAGAGTATCGGTAGGGCTAAACCTTTCTCCTTTTCCGTGGTTATCTGTAGGTGCATCGGTTTCTATTTTTGTACCACTTTGCAGGTGTGTACATTCGCAACGCAGGTGGCCTTTATAAATAACAGATGCAGTCATAATTTTATTTTTTTTAAAAGTAATTTGTTAATTGAAGTGCTATCCTTTAAAATTGAATGGTACATTTAGCTGCGCATCCTATTTTTGCATAAATTTACTCAAGTAAAAAGTAACCATGAAGAAATTATTTTTAATACTCATTTCTAGCTTTTGTGTTTCATTAGTGATTGCACAAACGGCTAAACCTACTAAAAAATCTAAAAGGGATGCAAGAACAGAAAGGGTAAATGCAATGGCCAAGCTGGAAGAAGAAGGTGTGATCGTAAACAAGAAACATACCATTTACGGTGTTAAACTTACTTCGGATGGTTATGGCGGTTTTATAGAAATTGGCAGGGCCATGTCTGTGCGCAAGGCATTGCTTTTTCAATTAGATATTTCTGAACACAAGCACCAGAAGGAAGAAAAGCAGCAGGTGTTTTCCAATACTTCACCCATTATTTATGGTAAAATAAACTTTTTTTATCCTGTAAAACTTGGGGTGCAGTTGCAATATCTTCTGGGTAATAAAGGAAATAAAAATGGTGTGAGTGTAACGGGAAATTTGGGAGGCGGTTTGTCTATTGGCTTGTTAAGGCCATATTTAGTTGATGTAGATAAACAGGGCGAAAGAAAATCTGTTGGATATTATTCAGCAGACAGCAGTTATTTTTTAGATGGTAATACCCATATTTCCGGCCCTGGCATTGGAAAAGGATGGAGCAATTTAAAAGTTACCCCGGGATTATATATTAAACCAGCATTGCGTTTTGATTATGGCAAATATAATGAAATGGTAAGTGCCCTTGAAGTGGGGATGGTAGCAGAATTTTACAGCAAAAAAATTCCACAGATGGTTTATACAAAACAGCAGCAATTGTTTTTTACTGCTTATGTATCTGTTGTTTTTGGTCGTAGAAAATAAGATTTTTTCTACGTATTCTCATATACAGCAGCTTAGGATGATATTTGAATCTTATCAATTATTTCAACCAACTGTTTTATACCGTACAATTTATTTGGCCTGCACAGATTATCTTTGCGCAGCATTTAAACCACCTAAAATAATAAAATGTCTTGTGTTACTGCCACAGATGAACAACCATCTGCCTTTATAAAAAAACCAAATTGGTTAAGAGTAAAACTGCCTATTGGCGAAGAATACAGGCATGTAAGAGGCCTGGTAGATAAACATAAATTACACACTATCTGCGAAAGCGGCAACTGTCCAAATATGGGCGAGTGCTGGGGTGAAGGCACTGCCACTTTTATGATACTGGGCAATATATGCACCCGCAGTTGTGGTTTTTGTGCAGTAGCCACTGGCCGCCCTTTACCGGTTGACTGGGACGAACCCCAACGGGTAGCCGAAGCTATTCACCTCATGAAAGTAAAACATGCTGTTATCACTTCTGTAGATAGAGACGAACTGAAAGACGGCGGCAGTATTATCTGGTACAATACCATTAAAGCCGTGCAAACACTTAATCCTGAAACAACATTGGAAACACTCATCCCTGATTTTAAAGGAAAACATAAAGAGGAAAATATACAGCGCATTATAGATGCCGCACCAAATGTGGTAAGCCACAATATAGAAACAACGGAAAGGCTTACCCGACAGGTGCGCATTCAGGCACAATACTGGCAGAGTATGGAAACCCTTAATATTTTAAAAAAGGGTGGCATGCGCACCAAAAGCGGAATCATGCTGGGCCTGGGCGAAGCCAAAGAAGAAGTAGTGCAAACACTAAAAGAATTATACAACAATGGAGTAGATGTTGTTACCATTGGCCAATACCTGCAGCCCAGCAAAAAACATTTGCCTGTGCAACGTTTTGTACACCCCGATGAATTTGCAGAATTCAGGGAGATTGGCTACCAGATAGGCCTTGATTATGTGGAAAGCGGCCCGCTCGTTCGCTCATCTTATCACAGCGATAAACATGTAATTGCAGAGTGGGGGAGAAAGAAGTGGATGGAGGAGAAAGTAGGTGTTGTTAGTCAGGAGTCATTAGTAAGATAGTCATTGGTCAATTTGAAATAAGGAATAATAAAGTGGAAGCCTTTGCAGCAATGTAAAGGCTTTATTGTATGATAGCTAAATTTTAAAAAAATACAAATAATACCGATTTTGATTTATAAATTAGCCCAATACTTTTCTATACCAAAATACTCCGATACAGGTCGGCATTTACCAAAGCCTGCCGCACAAAAGCTAACCGAAATTTCAGCCAGCACACATTGGCCTAAAATGAAATTCCGTTTGGTATAAAAAATTTAAATCGAATGATCCCTTTTCAATATTCAATTTTAAATACTTTATTGTTTGCTTCCCTGTTATTTTTCTGCACAACTATAAATGCACAGCTTAAATGGACAAATAAAGATGCCTACTACGCCCCATTGCCGCAGGGTTTTCATATTTTTAAAACCATTGATTCTTTAGATGGAAAACCATTTGCAGCATATTATGCCATTGCAGATTTAAAAAATAAAAAACTACAGTTTACTACAGATACAACTTATAAAAGAAGATTAACTCCATCACAGTTTTACCAAAAAAGCGGTCAACCGTTACTGGTAGTAAACAGTACTTTTTTTTCCTTTGCTACTAATCAAAACCTGAATATTGTTATTAAAAATGGTAAACTACTTGGTTTTAATATTCATTCCATTGCACTAAGAGGAAAAGATACTTTTCAATATAAGCATCCCTTTGCAAGTGCCTTGGGAATTTCAAAAAGAAGGAAAGCCGATGTAGCCTGGTTGTTTACAGATTCGCTTTTAAAATTTCCTTATGCATTGCAGCAGCCGGCAGATGCAGTAAGGGATAGTGTTTTGGCA
>JBKJSJ010000200.1:0-11607 GCA_046595965.1 Ferruginibacter sp. | reverse complement strand
CATTGAGCATAAAGATCAGCTTACTGGTTTGTATACTATTGGCAGTAATAACACTGCATTGCTTCGTTGGGTACGCCTGGGTAAAACTTATGGCGATAAGGTGGAAGTGCTTACAGGATTGGAAAAGTCAGAAACTTTTATTGTAAGTGCTGAAGGCAAATTGTATAATGGTGTGCCTGTTAATATAAAGAAGTAAAAAAATAATCAGGAAACGGGCAGTTGAATTTTTACTCAACATCGTTGTGTCACTCACTTGTACGTCCAGTTCATTTTTCAGCCGTACAAGTAATATTAAAAAACAAATGTAAAAGAACTTGTAACCAATAAAATTAAATCGAAAAATCTCGATAGCGATTAAAACCTGGTACAAAAAAAATTATAAACGAATCAAAACACAAGAATGAAAAATGGTTTTTCAGGAAATATAGCCAAAGCTTTTTTGCAATCGAAGCTAACAATACTATTGATGATCGCCTTTTTGCTAATAGGGGCATACAGCACTTTTTTAATTCCACGGGAAGAAGAGCCGCAGATAAAAGTGCCGATGGCAGATATTTTTATAGGCTACCCGGGTGCAGAACCCAAGGACGTAGAAACCAAGCTGACGGCACCTTTAGAGAAAATTATTTCTAATGTAAAAGGTGTAGAGTACGTGTATTCTACTTCCATGAAGGGGCAGGCGCTGCTTATTGTACAGTTTTATGTGGGTGAAGATGTAGAACGTTCGCTGGTAAAATTGTACAGCGAACTTATGAAAAACATGGAAAAAATGCCACAGGGTGTTACACTTCCCTTGATAAAAACAAGAGCCATAGATGATGTGCCGGTACTGGGTTTAACGCTGTGGAGCGAAAAATATGATGACTACCGGCTAAAGCAAATAGGGCAGGCATTGACAAATGAAATTAAAAAGATACCCGATGTTTCAGACATTAATATCCTGGGAGGCAGAAGCCGTGAAGTAAAAATATTGCTGGATAAAAATAAGATGGCAGAAAATCAGGTAGATTTTTTATCCATCAGTAAACAAATACAGGCTAGCAATATGCAGATGCCTGCTGGTAATCTGCTGCAGAACGATACAGCATTTTCTGTGGAGACAGGGAATTTTTTAACTACTGCAGATGATGTGGCAAACCTTGTGGTAGGCATTAACCAGCAGCAGCCTGTTTACTTAAAACAAATTGCTACAATAGAAGACGGGCCAGAAACATCTGATCAATATGTGCTGTTTGGATATGGACAGGCAGACAGTTCGCTGGCAAATGTATTTAAATCAAATTACCCTGCCATTACTTTAAGTGTTGCCAAGAAAAAAGGTTCAGATGCTATGAAATTATCTGAACAAATAATTAATAAAGCAGCGCATCTTAAAAAAGAATTATTACCCAACGATGTACAATTAACCATTAGCAGGAACTATGGAAAAACAGCATCGGATAAAGTATCCGAATTGTTGTTCCACTTATTCATTTCTATCCTGGTAGTTACTGCGTTTGTAATGCTGGCAATGGGCTGGCGTGGAGGACTGGTGGTGTTTTTATCGGTGCCTGTTACGTTTGCGCTGACCCTGTTTAGTTATTACTTTATGGATTATACGCTCAACCGTATTACATTGTTCGCATTGGTATTTATTACCGGTATTGTGGTAGATGATTCTATCATAATTGCGGAGAACATGCACAGGCATTTTAAAATGAAAAAGTTGCCGCCGCTACAGGCTGCCCTCTATGCTATAAATGAAGTAGGCAATCCAACAATTTTGGCAACATTTACTGTGGTGGCAGCTGTGTTACCCATGGCTTTTGTATCGGGTATGATGGGGCCTTATATGAGCCCAATGCCCATTGGTGCATCTATTGCCATGATGCTGTCATTGATTGTAGCATTAACACTTACCCCCTATCTCGGTTATATTTTTCTGCGTGAAAAAGGTAAGAAAGGAACACATCAGGAAGAAAGCAAATTATTGAGACTGGAGGACAGCCGCATTTATAAAATCTATTATGCATCCATCAATCCACTGCTTGAATCAAGATGGAAACGCTGGACATTTATTTTAAGTATTGTGGTAATACTGCTGGGTTCTATGATGCTGTTTTATACCAAATCAGTAGCATTAAAAATGTTGCCCTTCGATAATAAGAATGAGTTTCAGGTAGTGATTGATATGCCCGAAGGAACTACGCTGGAGAAAACGCAGGCAGTAGCAAAAGACATCGCTGCGTATGTTTCCCGGCAGCCATTGGTGGAGAATTACCAGGCCTATATTGGTACTGCTGCTCCCATAAGTTTTAATGGTTTGGTAAGGCATTATGATTTAAGGCGGGGTAATAATGTTGCTGATATTCAGGTGAACCTGGTTAATAAAGAAGACAGAAGTTTACAAAGCCATGATATAGCAAAATTAATGCGTGTGCCCATACAGGTCATTGCAAAAAAATACAATGCCAATGTAAAGATTGTAGAAGTGCCCCCTGGCCCGCCGGTATTATCAACGTTGGTTGCAGAAATTTACGGACCCGATTACAACGAACAGATAAATATTGCAAGGCAGGTTAAAACTTTGTTTGACAAAACAGCCAATGTTGTGGATGCTGACTGGATGGTAGAAGCTGATCAGCCAGAGTATCATCTACAGGTAGATAAAGAAAAAGCAATGCGTTTGGGCGTAGCCACCGCCCAGGTAACGGCTACAGTTAACGCAGCATTATCAGGTATGAAGGCAGGGAATGTATATCAACCAGCATCGTATAATCAAACTGCCATTAAACTGCAATTAACAGATGCGGATAAAGCAAGCATGGAAGATATACTGGATCTAAAAATAGTTGGCATGCAGGGAAATGCAGTGCCTATCAGGGACCTTGTAACGGTAACCCGGCAAATAAAACAGAAAAGCATCTTTCGCAAAAACCAAAAGGAAGTGGTGTATGTGATGGCAGATATGTCTGGCAATTTAGAAAGCCCTTCCTATGCCATTGCAAATATTTCGGATAGTTTAAAAAACATCAGGCTTCCCAAAGGATTTATTTTAAATGAAGAATACACCCATCAGCCTGAACTGGAAGATAATTATACCTTGAAATGGGATGGCGAATGGCAGATAACTTTTGAAGTGTTCAGAGACTTGGGTATTGCATTTGCCGTAGTTATTTTATTGATCTATATTTTAATTGTAGGTTGGTTTCAAAACTTTACAGTACCACTGGTTATGCTGGCTGCTATCCCTTTATCTCTGGTAGGCATAGTACTGGGTCACTGGATGCTGGGCGCATATTTTACCGCCACCTCTATGATTGGTTTTATTGCTTTGGCAGGTGTAATGGTGCGAAACTCCGTGCTGCTGATAGACTTTATTAATATCCGTTTAAGAGAAAATGTTCCCTTAAAACAGGCCATTATAGAAGCAGGAGCTGTACGCACAACGCCTATCTTATTAACTGCCGGTGCTGTAGCATTGGGAGCCATTATCATTTTGTTTGATCCTATTTTCCAGGGCCTCGCAATTTCATTAATGGGCGGAACAATTACTTCCACCTTTCTTACTTTATTGGTAGTGCCTTTATTATATTTTAAAATGATGCGTAAAAAAACTTTAAAAAAATAAACTAAATATTTAATTATGAAATTCTTTATAGTAACCAGTTTAAAAGAATACCAGGGGGATGTTTGTAAAATATTTAAAGCTGCAAACATCAAAGTATTCAGTGCCACAGATGTAATTGGGTTTAAAGAAAATCGTACCCAAAATTTGCTGGCAGATTGGTTTGCAAGCGGGGAAGAAAAATTTGATTCGATGTTTATTTTCAGTTTTACGACTGATGAAAATGCGGAACTGGGCATGGAACTGATTAAAAAATACAACATCGAAAACGTATCCAATTTTCCTGTAAGGGCATTTATTGTGCCCGTAGAAAAAGCAAGTTATTAATCACTAAAAATAAAAAAATGAGAGAAAGAATTGTACGTGCTGTTGCCGGCACAATGGTTTTAACGAGTATTCTGCTTACGTACTTTGTTAATTTGAATTGGCTTTGGCTGGGCATTTTCGTAGGCGTAAACCTGTTACAGTCATCAGTTACAAAGTTTTGTCCTTTAGAAAAAATTCTGGATGCGGCAGGCGTTAAAGAAAAATGTTCTTAAAGACGGTTAAAAAAATAATATTTCTAAGTTGTTTTTGTGGTCAGTGTTTTTGCTGGCCACTTTTTTATGGTTGGCTTTTACACGGTGCTCGTTCCTCGTTTAGCAATTCGAATACCAAACAAATTTCAATTTAGGAAAATGTGTGGTGGCTGAAATTTTTATTAGCTTTTGTGCGTTAGAGGTTTGGTAAATGCAGACCTGTACCCGAGAATTTCGGTATAGAAAAGTCATGCGCTAATTAATAAATCAAATCGGTATTATTACTTTGTTGCTTTATACTGCCTTTACCTAATAAATAGTCCAGTTATATTTCTGTCGGCATAATACCATCTAAAATATCCATATAGCCCTATGGGTTACTTAGTAAATCAAGATGGTATTATATTTCTAAGTTTAATCCTTTGCGCTTTCGCATTGATATCAGTTTAAGGAAGGCTCATAGAGCTTTATTTTAATAAAATGAAGCTGTTGGAAATAGCAGGGATCCAACATTGGGGAGACAACTTTTAAATGTACTTAGGATAGTAGGGAGAATGCAGTTCCGATAAGGAAGATTTATTATTAAAAATGATGCAAATCTATCATTTAGAAAGTTCATATACTTTTGATCAAAGGAATCAATTAAATCAAAAGCTTCTTTATTGTCTTTTTGCCTTTATATTATTCTCTATTTTTACAACAGGTACTGTTTTATATATTTAGTAATGCAATTTTAAATTAAATTAAATAAAAATGAATATTCCGGAGTGGATCAAACAACCCTGGCCTTGGTATGTTGCAGGCCCCCTGGTAGGATTAATGGTGCCCACCTTATTAATTATTGGCAACAAATCTTTTGGTATCAGTTCATCGCTGCGCCATATATGCGCCGCCTGCATTCCTGCCGGCATTCCGTTTTTTAATTACCAATGGAAAAAAGAAATCTGGAATTTATTTTTTGTTGCAGGAATTTTTTTTGGTGGCATGATAGCCATTAATTTTTTAGCTAACCCGGCACCCATACAAATAAATTCAAAACTTGCTGCAGAACTTTCGGGATATGGCATTACAGATTTACGGGGTTTAGTGCCTAACCAGTTATTTAACTGGCAAAGTCTTTTATCTGTAAAAGGATTTACCATGATAGTAGCAGGTGGTTTTTTGGTAGGCTTTGGTACAAGGTATGCCGGGGGCTGCACCAGCGGACATTCCATCATGGGTTTGTCCATGCTTCAATGGCCTTCGCTTATAGCCACCATTTGTTTTATGGCAGGTGGATTTATTATGGCCAATTTTATTCTTCCATTTATTCTATCGCTTTAAAAAAATATTTTTTATGCAAACAACCGCAGCCATAAATACAGATTTTGAAGTGCGTTCCCTTGATACAAACTGTATAAATGAAAGTCATCTTACACACCGTTGGTATTACAATATAAAATATACCATTGTTGGTTTGGCATTTGGTATTGTGTTTGTAAAAGCCGAGATCATCAGTTGGTTTCGCATTCAGGAAATGTTTCGCCTGCAGTCTTTTCACATGTATGGCGTTATAGGAAGTGCTGTGCTGGTAGGAATTATTTCGGTATGGCTCATTAAAAAATTTAATGTAAAAACCGTTTATGGCGAAAAGATTGAATTTCATTCCAGGGTATTTAATAAAGGCCAGGTATATGGCGGTTTGTTATTTGGGTTGGGCTGGGCCATTACAGGTGCATGCCCCGGGCCTTTGTTTGCACAGATAGGCACTGGAGCCACGGTAATTGCTGTTACACTTTTAAGTGCTATAGCCGGCACATGGATGTATGGTTATGTGAGAGAAAAACTTCCACACTAAGGGCTTATAAAATTTAGAGGGATGAAAATATCGTTTAATGCATTTGGTGAAAAAGAAAAACGGGTACAGCAGATTTATGTGTCAGCTACGCCGATTGACCTGGAAAAAAAATACTCCATTTGTGCCTGTAAAAGAGATGGAGACCCCGACGATATGCTATGCCGAATGAAGGGTGTAACCAGTGCAAAAAATACTGCACATACATTACATACAGTTTTAAAAAAATACTTAACGGCTCACTCGCCGGTAACACCCATTCCGCCCCTGAATGCAAAAATTTTAGATTCACCCCAAACTTTACTTACACAGGTAACAGGAGTCCCGTACCAGTTTTATTGAGTTTTGCAGTATAAAAAGAAGCAGTTAAACCTAAGGATGGCTTACCTTCATTTTGCTGAATAAATTTGTTATTAAAAAAAATATCTCAAAGAATTTATGACAACGAATGCAACTTTTGATTCAAACTTTGAGCCTGCGCTCGTAAAAGAAATGCAGCAGTTTGGCGAGTTAAAAACTTTTAATGAAGGCGACATTATCATGGATTACGGCAAATATATCCGAATGATGCCCATCATTTTAAAAGGTACAGTTAAGGTATTAAGAATGGATGATAACGGCAATGAAATTTTGCTCTATTATTTATCCAGTAACGAAAGTTGCTCTATGGCTTATAGCTGCTGTGTGGAAGCAAAAAAAAGTGAAGTGAAAGCCATAGCAGAAGATGAAGTAACGCTGTTAGCCATTCCGCATATAAAATTAGATGAGTGGCTTTGCAAATATCCCAGTTGGAAAAATTACATTATGCGTAGTTTTAATGACCGCTTTTTAGAATTGCTTAAATCTATAGAAAGCATTGCTTTTCATAAATTAGATGAACGCCTGATTGCTTACCTTAAAGAAAAACAAAAACTTTCGGGCTCCAGTGTAATCAAAGCTTCGCATTATTTAATTGCTGATGAGCTGGCTACTTCCAGGGTAGTAGTTTCCCGCTTGCTGAAGCAACTTGAAAATGACGGCAAAATTTTATTGTACCGCAATGAAATAAAATTGTTAAAAGATTTTGATAATTTAATTTGATTCCCTCTTGTGGGCTTTATAAAAAAAGACGCTGTAATAAAAAAACAAACTTTATTTGCAGGATAAAACTGGGGTAGCACTAACCTGGGAACAAACTATTTTATATTTTAAAACGTAACAAACAATCATTTTATAATGGAAAACACTAAACTTACACAAGGAAAAATACATACTGCCAAGGGAGTACTTACATTTGAATTGTATGATGATGCCGCACCCATAGCATCGGCCAATTTTAAAAAACTCGTGACCCAGGGTTATTACGATGGATTAAAATTTCACCGGGTAATTCCCAATTTTATGGTGCAGGGGGGCTGCCCCGATGGTACAGGTGCAGGCGGGCCAGGTTATACCATTCAATGCGAAACCAGCGGTGACAAACAGTTTCACGACAGGGGTGTAATGAGCATGGCGCACCGTGGGCCCAACACTGGCGGCTCTCAATTTTTTATCTGTCATAACCGGCAGGGTACACAACATTTAGATGGCGTGCATACCTGCTTTGGAAAAATTATTGACGGCATAGATTTGATAGACGAAATAAGGGGAGGAGATGTGATGGATAAAGTAGAAATAATTTAAGAAAAATGGGGTGGAAAATTTTCCAGCCCCATTTTCTCATTCATTCATTTGTATTTACAAAACAATCGTAAATCTTTCATTTACCGGCCCCATAGTAAAACGGTAAACACCGGTAGCAAGCCCCACCATACTTAGCCTGAATTCCGTTACCCGGTCGTTTATAAATCCTTTTCGGATAATACGGCCTCTTTCATCGGTAATGGTATATGCATTGGCCGGAAAAGTTTCCTGCTCGCTACGCACCGTAAGCGATGCATTTAAAGGAACCAGGTTGGGTGAAATGCTAAGAGGTTCTGTGTGATTCATACAAAGGATTTTAAGAAAAAATTGGATTCTAAAACAGGAAAGTTACTTGAGTTTAAAAACATGAACAGAAATTTTCCTGTTCATGTATGTTGGTTTATCATTGGTTTGTAAAATTATTGCCTTAGTGTTATCGTAGGCAGTTTTGTTTCTCTGCCACGAATAATCTGCACATTACTAATACTGGTATCCCGGTAAGAAGCCACAGTTGCATCAAACAAAACAGTGTAAGTTCCCGGAGCAAGGCCGGTAATTTTATAATCTCCTTCTCTCCAGGGTATAGCATAAGCGGTATCGGTAGCATTATAAATTTTTACCAATGGTCTTGCTGCATAGGGTAAAACTTTTCCTTCCAGTTTGCCGGAACTGTGATGTGCAAAAGATTTTAAATTTGGTTTTAAACAAAACTGTCCATTCTCAATTTTGATAGATTTGCTCACATCAAAATCAATATTAATTCTCATTTGCCCTGCCAGCGTATCAATGCTATTCCGGTTAATTTTTACATACACGTAAGGTTTGTTGTCGCAGATGCGGAGTGGAGCAGAATTTGCACTATCTGTAAACACACGGCTGTTTGTACCCAGGGTAAAACGGATTTTTTTAATGCTGCCATTTGAAACACTGCCCTGAGCTAAAAGTGTATCTACTCCATTACGTAACCGCAGTAAATCATATAAACCTGGAGTTACAGCCAAGGTATCCCATTGACCATGTTCATCAAATCCATGATGGTCGTCATCGTCATCATCATCTTCTTCATTATTATTATTACCAGTATGGTCATCATCATCGTTATTGTGCATTCCACGGAAAGTAGTGTCTATTTTTACTTCCACAAATTTAATGTCCACCAATACTTTGGCAAAATCAAAGGAGGGGTCGTCATTCAGATAAACCATTATGTTTTGTCTGTCTGCATTGCCCGGTGCAGAAACATCTTTCTGACAGGCATAAAAAATCATTATTACCAATGCCAGCAGCATATACAATGCAGTAGCATTAAAGATCTTTTTCATGATCAATGAATTTTAAAAATTAATAAATAGAAATACGTGGTTTATAAAAGAGGTAAAGTTTAGCTATACGTTACAAGTAATTTTTTTTTTGAGATAGATTATTTGGTTATCAGATATATTGATAGGTGTAAGCTTTAGAGTGTAAGAGGAAGAACTATTAAAAGATAAATTTTTCGGTTTCAGAAACATGTTGGAAGCAGATTTTTAACGCTGCAAATAATTTGCAATAAATATGCCATCCATAAAAAATGTTAATATCTTATGTATGTAAATACTTTAAAATATGAATGCCTTCTGCATTTGCAGAAGGCATTCATATTTTTTATCAACTGATTTTTTTACAGAACTTTTTTAGGAGGAAGGTTAAATGCAATTGCAATGTGTTCAAAATGTCCTTTGTGCGACCCATCGCAGAAAGGTTTGTTTTTAGACAGACCGCATCTGCAAATGGATACCAGCTCTCTGCCTGCAAGACCATACACATTTCCATCTTTATCTACAATTTCAAAATCACCTTCTACTTTTAAAGAGCCATTGTTGTTTACCGTTAATTTAACTGCTGACATAGATTATTTTTTTTCAAAAATAGCCAATATAAATGAGAGCAGTTAAGCAATAAATTTAGAGAAGAAAATAGGAATGCACTATTGAATATTTAAAATGGTATAATTTCTTCCACTCAATTCTAACAGCTCATGTTGTTTATGCGCAATCATTTTTTTTCCTAAAGGCGAAGCAGGAGATAATGCGTAAATGATTTTATCATCCATTATTATTTTTCCTAATGCAATGCTGATGAAAAAATAGCCTTTGTCGGTTAGCACCAAACTCCCCAACAAAATGCGGGGCGAAATAATGCTGGGGTCTATTTTTTTCAGCAGTGATTTTTGAAGCAGTAATTCTCTTAATTGGTTTCTTTTATTTTCCTGTTCTATCTGAAGCATGGCCAATGCCGTTTCATGTTTATCGCCGGCCGTACTTTTGGTTTCGTTGGCTGCACTGCGGTGCAGCTCCTGCAATATTTGCTGCACATCATTAATCTTTTCATCCAGCAATTGCTCAAAAGCACTGTAAACGTTTTCTTTAAAACTCATATAAAATATCACTCATTAAAGGAAGTAAATAAATGATAGCAGTGGAAAAACTACAGGGATTAATTCGTGTTTGTAATTTGTGCTATACTTTTCAGCGTTACAATTTTTCCAAATACCGTATAATTGCCAGCCTTATGTCGGACCGTGGGTCAGATATGGCAGTAATTAGCGGATATATTTTTACAATACCAGGATTTTCTTTGGTTAAAAAGCCCATATTGGCTTCGCCACCCGTAAGTAAAAAATCTGTGAGGGCAACTTTATAAATTTTATCATTTGGTATGAGCTCTTTTTTATAAGTCCATTGTTGGTTTATGGCATCGTAAAAAACAGCTTCTGAGTAATGCAAAAATCCACCAATGCCTACATTTTTTCTGCCAGCTTCCAGCAACTCTTTTAGTAAAATTCCTTTCATATCCACTTCCACAATGCTGCCACCAAAGGGCATGCTCCGCAAAATATCATATTGCGAAATGGGTGGATGCAGCACATCATCCAGCCGGATAGAACCAGAATTTACAATGGCTATATTGGCTCCGGCGCTTGCCTGCTCCATTGCATTAATAATAATGCGGGAAAAATTGGTAGGGGTTTTTCTTATCAGGCTTTCTCTTGCCTCCAGCGGTTCTCCTTTTTGCAGTACAATTTTTTTGGCATCAAAACCAATGCTGTTATAATTTTTTTCTGCAATGTCTCCCCATTTTTTTACCACTGCATCTGTTGCTGCATCTAATGATACAGAAGCATTCATCATTTTTATGGTGGCTTTTATTTTTTTCTTTCCTGTTTTTTTATTTATTTCCATCGCAATAATGTAGGCAGATCTTGCATTGGCATGGGCTTTTGCAATAATTACATTGCCCACTTTCTGGTAACGCATATCATGCTCGTGGCCACCAAGGATTACCGCCAGTGCCGGTAATTTTTGTGCAAGCAAAATATCGTCCTGCAGCAACTGGTGAGTAATAGCCACTACTGCATCGCAGGAATCTTTAATTTGATTGTATAATTTTTCTGCAGTGGTTAGCGGATCTGTATAACTTACATACGCTGCTTTATTAAAAGGAATGTTTATGCCAATAAAACCAATTTTTGCTGTGGTGCCATCTCCATCTTTTATGTTCATGATGTAAGTTTCTGGAACGACTGAACTGCCGGCAGAGGTAGTTTTTACAAAAGGAGCAATACCATTAACTGTTTTATGAAAGCTATTGGAAGAAACCCATGTAAAAGCCGATTCATTTATGCGGCTTTGCAATTCGGCTTCGCTGATGTCAAACTCATGATTGCCAAAAACAGCTATGTCCATGCCGGCTGCATCCATGGCCTGCACCATTTGGCGGCCACGTATTCTTTTACCCTCATACTGCAGGCTGTTGTAAACAGAAGGACTTAAAAAATCGCCGGCCATTATTAAAAAACTATTTTTATTTTTGGCCAGTAATTCTTTTTTTACACTGGCCACCCGGGCCATACCACCCGTTTTGCCGCCCTCAATGGGGGCAATTTCATACACATCATTTACCTGCAAAAAATTTACAGCAATTTTTCCGTTATCGGTTGTGGTAAT
>JBKJSJ010000407.1:0-5141 GCA_046595965.1 Ferruginibacter sp. | reverse complement strand
GGCTGCAAAATCACTCAATACTTTTCCCCCTATAAACTGGGAGCTTTCCATTACCGCTATTACGGCAGCATCTACTTCCTGTTTTATTTTATGATACTGTGTTTTAGTATCCACCATTTGCAAAGGTCTCATGTACGATTTATTTAAAGAGGCGCAAAGATAGGATTTGAGGGGGAGAGTTGGGAATTGAGAAATGAGAAATTTGGGCTCATTGATTGGAAATTAGCAAGGACTGAACGTAAAATAAATTAAGTGATCTATTCATACTTGAGATCATAAATGAAATACTTAAGCAATTCATTTATTAAATATTCTGACAATGCCTATCTTTTGCTGATAACAAAAAAATTAAACATTTGTAAAAATGAAAATGTATAAAACGGGCAATACCCGCTAATTTTGAATTAAAATTTAACCCACTTGAACCTACTCCTGTATAACCTTTTTCTATCGCTATATGCTGGCGGTATCCGTATTGCAGCACTATGGAATCCCAAGGCAAAACTATGGGCAAATGGAAGAAAGAGATGGCAGTTGGAAGTTCAGAGCCTCCAATCCGGATTTAAGAGTGGGGAGTCGGGAGAAGAATCAGCACTCAGCACTAATGTCTCAAAAATTATCTGGATGCATTGCGCCAGCCTGGGTGAATTTGAACAAGGCCGTCCGGTACTGGAATCTATCAAAACAAGCTATCCGCATTGTAAAATTGTGTTGACTTTTTTTTCTCCCAGCGGTTATGAGATCAGAAAAAATTATACCGGTGCAGACCTTATTTTGTACCTGCCCATGGATAGCCCGGCTAATGCAAATAAATTTATAGATGCCGTCAAGCCATCGCTGGTATTGTGGGTAAAATATGAATACTGGTATTATTATCTTACCGAACTGAAAGAAAGAGATATACCCGTATTACTTATTTCGGGAATCTTCCGGCAGAGCCAGCCTTTTTTTAAATGGTATGGTGGTTTGTGGAAAAAAATATTAAAAAATTTTGATCATCTTTTTGTGCAGACAAAAAATTCTGAACAATTATTACATACAATCGGCATTAATGAAAATATTACTGTAACAGGCGACACCCGTTTTGACAGAGTGGTAACCATTGCAGAACAATGGGAAAAACTGGCAGATCCAATTGAGCAGTTTTGTGACGGACATCCCATAATAGTAGCAGGCAGCACCTGGGAAGAGGATGAAGAAGAGCTGATACATTTTGCAAGGGCCTACCCTGTAATACGTTTTATTTTTGCACCCCATGAAGTGAGTAAAGAAAGAATAAATGACCTGCAGAAAGAATTTCCACAAGCACTGTTATATTCATCTTTAATAAACCGGCAATTGTGTACCGTTATTCATTCCAATGTGCTCATTATTGATACCATTGGCATTTTATCACGCCTGTATAAATATGCCAGCATAGCGTATGTGGGTGGAGGGTTTAATGAAAGCGGCATACATAATATTCTGGAAGCAGCCGTGTATGGCAAGCCCATTGTATTTGGTCCTGAATATGAAAAATTTGCAGAAGCAACCGATCTCATTGATGCAGGAGCTGCTTTTAGTTTTGAAAATGCATTGGAGCTGGAAGCCCTGCTGAATAAGCTTTTAAACGATCCTTTATTATTGGAAAAGAGCGGCCATATAGCCAGGGAATATGTTTATAAAAACAAGGGTGCTACAGAAATGATTATCAATTATATTCAGAGAAAGCGCCTTTTAATAAGCTGATCAAATTGTTTTACTACTTCGTTGCGGTCGTTCCAGGCCAGCTTTAATTTTAGTTCTCTTTTAATCCAGTATTCTGCTTCGGGATAAATAGCAAACCCGTTAATTGTTTTAATACTTCTTTCATACATCACATCATCTCCCCTGAAAAGTTCATTGATAAATAAAAATTTATCATTGATACCAATGGCTTTTTTTAAATCTTTTATGGGCACTTCCTGCAGGCTGTCGCCCAGTTCCAGTTGAGGTTGCTTAAGCTGATCGTTTAAGGAATGTTTGTTGCCGGATGCAATAGCCTGGTGTACTTCTGCAGGTTTTTCTGCTGCCGGATGCTGGTGAATCATAGTAGGAATATCCTCAATAGGATCAAACAATAATGCAGGTTTATTTTGTGTACCCATATTATTTTTTGCCTGTGCAGTACGTTTTATCTCTTCCAGTTCGGCTTCCATTTCTGCTTCATCTACTTGCAAAATTTCTACTGTTTTTTCAGGAATTATTTCCTGCTCCTGCTCATTGGTAGCTGCAGCCTGGTACTGCACTGGTGCAATATGTACTGCCGCAGAGGGATCCTTTTGTTTACTAGGTTGCATCAGTTTAAGATGCATCAGTTCCGACTGCAGCATTTCTACTGTAGTGAGCAACTGGTCTATAGATGCTTTTTGTGCCAGTTGATCCTTCAGTTTAGCAGAGAGTGTTTCCACCCGTTCCATATTTTTTATTTAGTGATGTAAAATTTTGGCTTGCATTAAAATTAGTTTTGCCCTGTGGGCAGAATCTTTAACCTTTGCAGCAACTGCCATAAAGTTACTAACAGTATTTTAAAAAAATTATTTAAATGTTTATAGAACCGAATTTAAAAGGAGAGCGGCGTGGATGGATAGAAGTAATTTGCGGCAGTATGTTTAGCGGAAAAACAGAAGAGCTCATCCGCAGATTGAAGAGAGTAAAAATTGCCAATCTTTCTGTAGAAATATTTAAGCCTGCTTTTGATACCCGCTATGATGAAACAAATATTGTAAGTCACGATACCAACATCATTCAAAGTACGCCGGTAGAAAGTTCTCAAACTATTTTATTGCTGGCCCAGGATGTAGATGTGGTGGGCATTGACGAGGCACAATTTTTTGATGCCGAAATTGGAAATGTATGTGAGCACCTGGCCATGAAAGGAATTCGTGTAATTGTGGCCGGCCTTGATATGGATTATAAAGGCAACCCTTTTGGGCAAATGCCGGGCCTGCTGGCCAGGGCAGATTATATTACCAAGCTGCACGCCATCTGCGTAAAGTGTGGCAATATTGCCAATATCTCTTACCGAAAAACAGCGCAGGAAGGCCAGGTGTTACTGGGCGAAAAAGATATATATGAACCCAGGTGCAGGCATTGTGCGCAGGTGAAAGATTAAAAAATTAAAACAACTTCGCAAACAAATTATGATAAAACGTATAACCGCTTTACTTAAAAAAGATATCATGCTGGAGTTAAGGCAGCAGCATACTTTTTATGGCATCCTGTTATACATTGCTTCCACCATTTTTGTTTTATACCTGAGTATGCCCAACAGTCCCGATGCCAATGTATGGAACAGTTTGTTCTGGGTGATTCAATTATTTGTTTGTGTAAATACGGTGGCCAAAAGTTTTTTGCAGGAAAGTAAGGGGCGCATGCTTTACTTTTATTCCATTGCATCGCCGGTAGAATTTATCATTGCCAAATTATTGTTTAATGTAATGCTGATGCTGCTCATGAGCATGGTGAGTTTAATTTTATTTTTTATTTTTTTAGATAACCCGGTATCCGACAGCCTTCAGTTTATGGGCATTGTGCTGTTGGGTGGCACCAGCATAAGCCTGGTGTTTACACTCATGAGTGCCATTGCAGCCAAGGCTCAGCAAAATGCTGCACTCATAGCAATATTGGGTTTCCCGGTAATACTCCCCATTTTATTATTACTGATGCGACTGAGCAAATCAGCCTTTGCAGAAATATTTAAAGAAGGTGCTGTACTACAATTGGCGGGTCTCATCGGCCTGATGGATCTTCTTGTAATAACACTGGCAGTAATTCTTTTTCCTTTTTTGTGGAAGGAGTAGGAAGGGTTTCAAGGGTATAAGAAGTTTAAGAGGTTTAAAAAGTTTAAGAGGTTCCCTATTGCCAATTACTTATTGCCAATTGTTTTTACGCTTTGCGTAAATACGTTTCCCGATTATACAACTCTATCCGGCTGAGTAAATAGAAATTTGCAGCATAATAAAATTACCTATGCTAAAAAGATTAATAGTGCTTACCGGATTTACCCTTACAGGATTTCTAACCTTCGCACAACAGGACAGTGTTCATTCCGATTTTAATAACCCCGACAGCTTACACCCCAGGCATAAATACCTGGCAGAAGTAACCATTGTAGGCAGCCAAAGCAAAAGCGATATTCACCAGATGCCGGAGATTGTAGGAACTTCTATTTATGCAGGCAAAAAAAACGCATTGATAGTATTAGACAATGTAAAAGGTAACGTAGTGAACAATACCATGCGTCAGGTGCTGGCAAAAGTGCCCGGCATACATGTATGGGAAAGCGATGGCAGCGGCATACAGATTGGCATTGCAGCCAGGGGGCTTAGTCCCAACCGTAGCTGGGAATTTAATATCCGCCAGAATGGATATGATATTGCCGCAGATCCTTTCGGGTATCCCGAAGCTTATTACAACCCACAACTGCAGGCCGTGCAGCGCATAGAAGTAGTAAGAGGCCAGGGTGCCCTGCAGTATGGCGCACAGTTTGGCGGCCTGGTAAATTATATTCTTAGAAACGGAAGTGAAATAAACAAACCTTTTGAATTTGAAACTCAACAAACAGTTGGTAGCAATGGCCTGTTTAACACTTACAATGCCATTGGTGGTGAAACAAAAAAGTTTCACTACTATACTTTCTTTGACCACCGCAATGCAGATGGCTGGAGGCAGAACAGTAAATATTTTACCAATGCAGGCTTTGGAACTTTTACTTACCGCTTAACTAAAAAGTTTTCTTTAACCGGGGAGTTAATGCAATCGCATATCCGCAGCCAGCAACCCGGCGGGCTTACCGAAGCGCAGATAATAAAGGATGCAAAGCAGAGTTTTCGCAGTCGCAACTGGTTTGATCTTAAATGGACCACTGCCGCATTAACTGCTAACTACCAGGTAAATGATAATTCAAGAATAAACTTAAAACTCTTTGGAGTTTTTGGCGACCGCCGGAGTATTGGTTTTCTAAAAGCTATTAATATAAAAGACACTATCAATACAGCCTCGCTTCAATACAACAACAGAACAGTTGACATTGATAAATACAACAACTTTGGAACAGAACTTAGGTTTATCACCGATTATAACCTCGGCACAATGAACAATACTATTGCTGGTGGTCTTCG
>JBKJSJ010000377.1:0-3276 GCA_046595965.1 Ferruginibacter sp. | reverse complement strand
CTGAGCAGACTTTATGAACTGATTTGGAAAAGAACGATAGCTTCGCAAATGAGCGATGCTGAATTTGAAAAAACAACAGCAAAGATCAACATCAGTACCAATAATGAAGAACTCACTGCAACCGGTGAGGTTTTAAAATTTGATGGTTTCTTAAAAGTATATATAGAAAGTACCGACGATGAAGAAGGAGAAGAAGGAGCAGAAAGCCGCCTTCCAAATTTAAACGTTGCCCAGTCGTTGGATTTTAACCAGATGACTGCCACCGAAAGATTTACCAAACATGCTGCACGCTACACAGAAGCCTCGCTGGTAAAAAAACTGGAAGAGCTTGGTATAGGCAGGCCAAGTACCTACGCCCCCACTATTTCTACCATTATAAAAAGAAATTATGTAGAGAAAAAAGATAAGGATGGTATAAAGAGAAACTACCGGGTGCTGAAACTGAAAGATGATAGAATTACTAAGGTTACAGAAGTAGAAAATACAGGTGCAGAAAAAGCAAAACTTTTTCCTACCGATCTGGGCCTGGTGGTTACAGATTTTTTGAGCCTGCATTTTAAAGATGTAATGGATTATTCTTTTACTGCCAGCATAGAAAAAGAATTTGATGAAATAGCCGATGGAAAAATAAAATGGAATACCATGGTGGGTGACTTCTACGGGCCGTTTCATACCGGTGTAGAACATACTCTGGAAACTGCAGAGCGTGCCGTGGGCGAGCGTGTGCTGGGAGTGAGTGAAGATGGCAAACCAATTACTGCCCGCATGGGCAAGTATGGCCCTATGGTGCAGATAGGTGCACAGTCGGAAGAAGAAAAACCAAAGTTTGCAAAACTAAAAGCTACGCAAAGTATAGAAACCATAACCATGGAAGAAGCCATGGAACTTTTTAAACTTCCACTTACCCTGGGAGAACATCAAGGACAGGAAGTATCTGTAAACATTGGGCGTTTTGGTCCTTATGTAAAATGGGGTGAGCAATTTGTATCAATCCCCAAAGGTGAAGAAGCAACAGAAGTGGATCTTTCAAGAGCCATCGCTATCATTAATGCCAAACAGGTAGAAGATGCACCCATTGCTTTTTATGATGAAAAGCCCATCACAAAAGGAAAAGGCAGATTTGGTCCCTTTATAAAATGGAACGACCTCTTTATAAATATACCCAGGGCTTATAATTTTGATACCCTTACACAAAAAGATTGCAACGAACTGATAGAAAAGAAAATTGAAAAAGAAGCCAACAGGTATATACGCCAGTGGCCCCAGGAAAAAATTTCAATTGAAAATGGACGCTGGGGAGCCTTCATTCGTTTCGGTAAAAAAATGCTGAAACTAACTGCAGGGCCCAATGGCAAATATACTCCGGAAGAACTGGCATTGATAGACCTGGATACCGTAAAAAAAATGATTCTTACACAGGAGCCTAAGGCATTTGATAAAACAACAAAGGCACCTGCGAAGAAGAAGGCGGCTACAAAAAAAGCAGCGGTGAAGAAGAAGTAAATGGATGGGGCAATAGATTTTTTTATGTACTGTGTATGTTGGGGAAAAGATAGTTGAGGGGCTTAAGTAAATATTTGTACCAGCTTATGGACAGGCAAGATGAGGCTAACGAAAATACAGTTTAGAGAAGACTGATACATTTTTGATCCATTTCAATTTTTTGGTGCAGAATGGTTTGAGTGATGTAAAATAAAATGTAGGGAATAATGTTTTCAGTAATATTTCCAAACGAATAGTTTGATTTGTTCAATGTCTATAAAATTAAACTGAAAACAGTTGTTACATGCTACTCCTATCAACAATTTATAGACAACCTTTGCTGATTGTATTTGCTTAATGAATTTGTCAATCCAAAAATAAAACGCACCCAAACTTCAAGTTTATATCAACTATTATTAATGCTGTAGAGAAATCTCCAGGTATATGTTTTAAAGCTAAATTTGCACCAGGCTAATCTAATCAGCATAATCTTCTTCCATTTTAATTTTATCTGCAATTTTTATTTAATAACAACTGTGGAAAATAATTTGCCACAAATGCAAACACAATTCCCGAAATTGAATTTAAAAATTAACCGCCTTGAAGGAAAACAAAGAAATAAAAGCATTATTACAACTTATAGACGATCCTGATGAGGATGTGTACAGCACCGTTAGCGATAAAATTGTATCCTTCGGAAAAGAAATTATTCCCAACCTGGAAAATTTATGGGAAAATATTCACAACGAAGAAACACAGGAAAGAATAGAACTGCTCATACACCGGCTGCATTTCAGAGATCTTACCGATGAATTTATTGCATGGAAACTGCAGCCTGCCGATTTGCTGCAGGGCGCATTAATAGTGGCCCGTTATAATTATCCTGATATGCAGGAAAGCAACTGCCGCCAGGAAATAGAAAAAATACGCCGCAACACCTGGCTGGAATTGAACAACTACCTCACTCCTATTGAAAAAATAAATGTAATAAATAGTATCTTTTTTAATTATTACAAACAAAAGGGAGTAGAAATAAGTTACGATAATCCCGATCATTTCCTGATAAATAAAAACCTGGAAAGTAAAAAAGGAAATGCTATTGGCAATGGCATTCTTTATATTGTAATATGCCAGTTATTAGATATACCGGTAAAAGCCATCAATATTCCACGCCAGTTTATTTTAGGGTATATAGATGAGCAGCACGAAATATTAAACCCTGCCGGGCAGCCATCAGAAAAAATAAAATTTTTTATAGATGCATTAACGGGGCAGATGTATTCTCACAAAGACATAGAGCAATATTTTAAACGCTTATCTATTCCGCCTGTGTCCTCCTATTACCGCACCTTAAATAATAAAAAAGTAATTCAGTTTTTGCTGGAGGAGCTTAGTAAATGTTTTGATAACGATCGAAATTTATACAAGATGAATGAACTGCTTTCACTCGCCAATTTATTAGACACATGATTTACCACGTTTGCCGCAAACCTGAATGGGAAGACGCTTTGCAAAAAGGTTTTTACGATACCGGGTCGCTGGCCACCGAAGGGTTTATCCATAACAGTACCCTGCAGCAGGTAGCGGGTGTGCTGCAGCGGTATTACAAAAATGAAACAGGGCTTGTGTTATTGCACATAGATGAAACGCTCCTTACATCCAGTCTCAGGTACGAACTGGCTCCTTCGGTGAATGAATTATTTCCTCACATATTTGGCCCTATCAATCTGGAGGCAGTTATTAAAATTGAGCAGTTATGATTAGTTGGAACGATTTTGAAAAAATAGATATGAG
>JBKJSJ010000329.1:0-3218 GCA_046595965.1 Ferruginibacter sp. | reverse complement strand
CAGTAAAGAGTTTGTTAAGCCAATGCAATAAAAATGCTTCATCTTATACCAGTTCTTATTTTAAATATGTGTGGGCGCAACTTACACACCCGCATGGTAGCCCCGATAAAGACCCGGAAGAGTATATGCAAAATGTGGGCGCAGTAAGCCGTGGATGCAATATGGTTTCCACCAATATTAAATTAGATACACTGCATTATTTACCCGGCACGCTGCCCATTTACTGGCACTCCGCATATAAAAATCCTGAGCTTAGAATTTATGATGTGCCCATAGATGGAGGGCCATTAATAAAAATAACCCTTACCAAAGAACAACCTATGCAATCTGCAGTAATTTTTAAAAATTTGCTGCCTGGAGCATATTACTGGCAGGTAACAGAAGCCGATGGGAGCAGTTGCGAGAGAAATTATTTAAAAATATGGTCACCTGCTGATTATAAAAAAGAAATTTACAGCATGCTTAAAACAGTGCCGGTAACTTCTGTTGCCGAAACGGCTTTTATAAAAGGTTTTGTATTGGAAGAAAATCATTTTATTGCTGAGGCATTAAAATATTACCGGCAGGCAGCAAAAGCAGATCCTGGTAATTTATTGTATAAAAAAACACTTGCAAAATTTTATAATACTGCATTTTAATAATATTGCAAAGGCCTGAAATACTACTAATAATTTTCTTTTTTAATTGTAAATAATATTGTTGCAGCGTAGAAGGTTTAATCTGTGAATCTGCGGCAAAAAAAAATCTAAAATGACAAAACTATTTTTAAACAGCGTATTTATTTACTTGTTTTTTATTTCGTGTATGCTTTACAGTTGTGCAGGCTCCCGGCAGGGTTCTGCCCTGGGCAGCGAGGAAGTGAAAATGAACATCACAGAAAAACCCGGTGTTATTAATTATGGAGCCCTTCAGCAGCAGTATGTACCCGATATGGCCAGCCGTTCGGGAGACAGCAGCAGGGGAGCACTAACCGGCCTGGTGGGTGGCGTAGTATCGCTGGCAACCAATGCCGTAAAACAAATGATAGCAAAAGATAAAAAGAAATACAATGCCGAATACAGTTACGGGTTAACGGATTTATATTTCTATGATCAGCTTTCGGTAGATGGCCCCTTCGATCCTTTGGGGCTTCAGTTCAGCGGATTTAAACTGCTGCGCACTTTTGAAAACAATGGAAAAATGGATACTGCATTAACAGCCATTTTTGAGCTGGATGCTGCCAATCCTTACGAGATACTGAACAATGCGATGTTTCGGTTAAAACTAAAAAGCCTGCAGTTAAATTATGCCAAGGCCAAAGTGCCTGGCAATAATAATTTTCTAAATATGGATTTTGAAATTACATTCAATAGCTCCTACGTAAACAGCCAGGGTGCACTTTTTAAAAATATAGAACTGGGCAAATTCTTTTTCTTTTTGCGCCAGGCACCTTTAGATAAAAAAGCTCCCGGCTATGAAGAATATTATAAAAATTTGGCGGGCAAAAAATTAGATGGGCAGAGTTTTATTGTGCCCCGTTCTTTTGGTTACCATATCACCGGCAAAAACAGCGCACAGCCTTCTTACAGTCAGGGCGCTTACAACATTACCGTAAACGTAAAAGAAAGTTCTAAAAATACTTTTGTAAACCAGCTTATTATTGATAACAGCGGCCAATTGGTAGATGCATTGGGTGGGGCATTGAAGAAGCAGTTGAAATAAAGAAAGTAGTTGGTTTATAAAACATACATAGAGATACAAGAACCATTTATTTATTTTTCTTTGGCAATCGCAACTTCTCTTTGATAGGTTACTGAATTAAAAAGGAAGGCTGCAGCATCTCCAAACAGATTCCTCGCTGGCGCCCCCGAAACTACCGGGGCAGGCGGAATGACAACCGGATTTCTGCATGGGTTGATGGTTGTACAATTGATAAAGTGTAGCTGTCTTCCCGAGCGCCAGCGAGGGATCTGCCGTTGGAAGCTGCAGGTAGCGATTTAAATAAAATTGCCTATACTGAATCAAATTATCTGCGGGTTATAATCATTAATTTTAAATCCACTAAGTCTCCTCATTCAAAAATCTCCACTCCGGATTTTCAATATTTATCAGTGCTTCTTTTTTACTTCTTCTCCAGCCCTTTATTTCTTTTTCCCTGGCAATGGCATCTTTTGCGTATTGGTATCGTTCGTAGTGTAAAAGAAAATAAGCATTGTAATGCCCTGCAAAAGTTTTGTACCAAAATGGTTTGGAAGCTTCTTTATGTTCATCTAAACGCCGGTCTATATCGTTGGTAATGCCAGTGTATAAAACAGTTTTGTTTTTATTTGTTACTATATAAACAATATAATTATGTCCGCCAGATATTTTCATGACATCATTTTGATAAAAATAATAAAGAAAATATTCAGGAGCAATGAAAAATTTATTGGGCGTAAAATTTTCTGAAAAATATTTTGTGATGCTTTGCATTTTTACCGATAATGATTTCCTGCTTGATATTACTGTACTATAAAGGAAGGCTGCAGCATCTCCAAACAGATTCCTCGCTGTCGCCCCCCGAAACTACCGGGGCAGGCGGAATGACAACCGGATTTTTGCATGGGTTGATGGTTGTACAATTGATAAAGTGTAGCTGTCTTCCCGAGCGACAGCGAGGGATCTGCCGTTGGAAGCTGCAGGTAGCGATTTAAATAAAATTGACTATACTGAATCAAATTATCTGCAGGTTATAATCATTAATTTTAAATTCACTAAGCCTCCTCATTCAAAAATCTCCACTCCGGATTTTTATTTTCTAAAACTTTCAGCAGAAAAAAAATAAAGGGAAGAATTTTTTTAATACCAAACGGAATTTCATTTTAGGCCAATGTGTGGTGGCTGAAATTTCGGTTAGCTTTTGTGCGGTAGGGTTTGGTAAATGCCGATAGAAAAGTATTGGGCTAATTTATAAATCAAATCTGTATAAAGCCTGCATTTGTTGTCACTGCATAATGGCGCATCAAAACGGATTGCTCATTTGTATAGTGTCTCTATCATCCACAGCAATAACATTTACATTTTACCTGATATGATAAACCAATCCCGGCCTCAACTGCCCATTGCTGTATTGAAGATTATAAGACACCGAATTTTTTGGCTGGCCCGGTGCCTGCAGTTTTGCATAGCGGTGATAATTATTTACCACATGTCTTCCCGTAAGGTACCCTAAAGCTGCGCCTACAAAAACATCAGTTGTC
>JBKJSJ010000167.1:0-5995 GCA_046595965.1 Ferruginibacter sp. | reverse complement strand
CTGCGGGAAATAATGGCAGAGCTTGGATACAAAACCGTCAATGAAATGATTGGCCAGGTGCAGCATTTAGAGATGAGAGAAAATATTCAACATTGGAAATACAGCAAACTGGATCTTTCACCTATTTTATACAAAGAACCCGCTTCACCCTTCACCGGCCTGTATCATTCTGAAGCCCAGGATCATGGTATAGCCGATGTACTGGACTGGCAGTTGCTAAAAACAGCAGAGCCTGCGCTCATGTATCAGCAAAAAGTAAAAGCTATTTTTGATCTTAAAAATACCAATCGCACTACAGGTACAATCCTTAGCAACGAGATTACTAAAAAGTATAAAGCTGCTGGTTTACCGGATAATACCATTCATTTTAAATTTAATGGTACTGCCGGCCAAAGCTTTGGCGCTTTTAATACACATGGAATAACGCTGGAACTGGAAGGCGATGCCAATGATTATTTTGGTAAAGGACTGAGTGGTGCTAAACTTATTATTTATCCTGCAAAAAATGCCTCCTTCGTTCCCGAAGAAAATAGCATCATAGGTAACGTGGCATTTTATGGTGCCACCAGTGGCGAAGCATTTATAAGAGGCAAAGCCGGGGAAAGATTTGCAGTGCGTAACTCAGGTGCAAAAGTGGTAGTAGAAGCTGTGGGCGACCATGGATGCGAATATATGACCGGGGGCATTGTTTTGATTTTGGGAGATACCGGCAGAAACTTTGCAGCGGGCATGAGCGGTGGAATTGCGTATGTGTATGATGTAAAAGCCAGTTACAACAATGGCGTATGGCAGGGAAATTTTAAAGATAATTGTAATACAGAAATGGTAGATCTGGATCCCTGCGACCTGGATGATAAAAATCAATTATTCAGTATGATGCAGCAACACCTGCAGCTTACCGGCAGCACGGTTGCCAAATTTATCCTGGATGATTTAGACAATCAATTGCAGCATTTTATAAAAGTATTTCCAAAAGATTATAAGAAGGCGATAAAGCCCCTGGCTCCATCACCCCGAACAATTTCGGGATAGAAGGAAACTCAGGTTGTAGTAGATTATCAATTATTATGTTTTTTTTATAAGAAAGTTAAGAAGATAATTTTTTAAGCATCATTAGTATTTACAAAATATAAAGTTGCTTCTATCGCTTCAGAATTTTATTGTTGATCATCATTTTTTAAACCTGCACTAAACTAACAAAAGTGCATAAAAAAATCCCCTTTAGGGGTTTGGGTATTATGGGAAAACCAACAGGCTTTAAAGAATACACAAGAGAGTTGCCGGGGAAAGTGCCGGTATCAGAAAGGCTACAGAATTATAATGAGTTTGTAGAAAAATTCAGCTACGAAAAACTTAATCAGCAGGCGGGCCGGTGCATGGACTGTGGTGTACCCTTCTGCCATAGTGGTTGTCCGCTGGGAAATGTAATTCCCGAATTTAATGATGCTGTTTATCAAGGCGACTGGAAAGAGGCTTATGAAATTCTCTCCTCTACCAACAACTTCCCGGAGTTTACAGGACGCATTTGCCCTGCACCCTGCGAAGCATCCTGTGTGCTGGGTATTAATCAGCCGCCGGTGGCCATTGAAGAAATAGAAAAACATATTATAGAGATTGCTTTTGAAAAAGGATTTGTTACGCCACACAAACCTACCATTCGCACCGGCAAAAAAGTGGCAGTGATAGGCTCTGGGCCTGCCGGGCTAGCTGCTGCAGCACAATTAAATTATGCCGGTCATTCGGTAACAGTTTTTGAAAGAGACGATAAGCCAGGTGGATTATTGCAGTATGGTATTCCAGATTTTAAACTGGAAAAATGGGTGGTGGAAAGAAGAATAAAATTGATGCAGGAAGAAGGTATTGTTTTTAACTGCAAAGCCAACGTAGGAGTAAATATTTCTATGAACGATCTGTTGAGGGAGAATAATGCCATTGTATTGGCAAACGGTTCTACTGTGCCCAGAGATTTAAATATACCTGGTCGCAATTTAAAAGGGGTTTATTTTGCCATGCAATTTTTAAAACAGCAAAACAAACGCAATGCGGGCTTAGACCCTTTGGTCAATGCAGCTTTTGAAAGCAATATTGTGGAAGAAAATATTTTTGCCAAAGGCAAAAATGTTGTTGTAATTGGTGGAGGCGATACAGGTTCTGACTGTGTAGGAACTTCTAACAGGCATGCAGCAAAATCTGTTACTCAGTTTGAATTAATGCCCATGCCTCCTGCAGAAAGAAATGGATTAATGCCCTGGCCCACTTACCCAATGATTTTAAAAACTACTTCATCCCACGAAGAAGGCTGCGAAAGGCAATGGGCAACAGCCACCAAAGAATTTATGGGAGATGAAAGTGGAAACCTGGTGGCAATAAAAATTGTAGAACTGGAGTGGCAGGCATCAGCAGATGGCAGGCCCGCACAGTTTATAGAGAGACCAGGAAGTGAAAGAGAAATTCCTTGCGACCTTGTATTGATGGCTATGGGTTTTTTGCATACTCAACAGGAGGGCCTTATTAATGAATTGGAAATTGAAATAGATCAAAGAGGAAACGTAAAAGCCACTGAAATCAAATATGAAACCAGTCTTCCTAAAATTTTTGCAGCAGGCGATGTACGCCGTGGTCAGTCCCTGGTAGTTTGGGCCATTAGCGAAGGGCGGGAATGTGCCCGCAAAGTGGATGAATTTTTAATGACTCATTCCTTCCTGGAGCACAAAGACGAGCAACTAGCATGGATTAAATAATTAAAAATACTTTTTTAAAATTATGGCTGATATAAAATATCGGCCATTTTTAATTTAATCAAGATTTATTTTTTTCAATACTATCTTATTTTTTCTTAAATTTTACTTCATAAAATAAAAATAATAATTCATTATTTATTATTTCCAACTTCAATATAATGCTATAACTATTTATAAATCAAATTATAAAATCATAAAATCTAATTATTTTCAAACATATATTAATTATATACAATGTTATAATTAAATCATAATTCTAAATAATTATCCATACTTTAGCAATATTGATTTAAATAATTATTTTTTATAATGTTTCATTAAAAATTCACTGAGATGATTAAAAAACTAACTCCCAGACAATTTGCCCCCTTTTTAATATTGGCGGCAATAGCCATTGGATCTTTGTTTATTCCGGCATTACCCAACTATGAAGATAAAGCCGGAGCATATAATTCTGCAGATATTGCATGGATTATAGTTGCAACAGCCCTCGTTTTTTTAATGACCCCGGGTCTTGCCTTTTTTTATGGTGGCATGGTACATCGTAAAAATGTAATTTCTACTATGATGAAAAGCATAGTAGCAGCAGGTGTGGTTGGAGTTCTTTGGGTAGTGGTAGGTTTTAGCCTTGCCTTTGGAGATTCAATCGGTGGATTTATTGGAAATCCCACCACTTTTCTTTTCTTTAAAAACGTTAGTTCCGGTGCTCCCTGGAGTTTAGCTCCCACAATTCCGCTAATCTTATTTGCGCTATTTCAAATGATGTTTGCGGTTATTACTCCAGGTCTTGTAGTTGGGGCAGTGGCAGAAAGAATTCGATTTAGCTCTTATATCTTATTTACAGTTTTATTTAGCCTGCTGGTGTATGCACCTTTGGCTCATTGGAGCTGGCATCCGGACGGATTCCTGTTTAAAATGGGTGTATTGGATTTTGCAGGTGGTACAGTTGTACATATTTCTGCTGGTTGTGCAGCTCTGGCTGGCGCCCTGGTTTTAAAACGCCGCAAGGTGCATATAGAAAATAAAGAAATTCCACCAGCCAATGTACCCTACGTATTAATTGGCACGGGTTTACTGTGGTTTGGATGGTTTGGATTTAATGCTGGTTCTGCATTAGGAGCCAATGCATTGTCTGTATCTGCTTTTGCAACTACTAATACTGCTGCTGCTGCTGCCGGTTTAAGCTGGATGTTTTTTGATGTTTTAAGAGGCAAAAAACCTTCTGTGCTTGGCTTTTGTATTGGTGCTGTTGTAGGACTGGTAGCCATTACACCTGCTGCTGGTTTTGTAGCAATTCCCCAAAGTATATTTATTGGTGTGGTGGCTGCCATCATTTCTAATATGGCAGTGTATTACAAGCAAAAATCAAGATTAGATGATACACTGGATGTATTTCCTTGTCATGGTATTGGTGGCATGGTAGGTATGGTTTTAACAGGCGTACTGGCTACCAAAGTGGTTAACAGCGCAGGTGCTGATGGACTTTTTTATGGTAATTCCACTTTCTTTTTCACGCAGGTTAAAGCAGTAGCTATTGTGGCCGTTTACAGTTTTGCTCTTTCTTATGGTATTTTTAAGTTTATCAACTTTATACTTCCATTAAGAGTTACAGAAGCAGAGGAAGAATTGGGATTGGATGCTTCTCAGCATGATGAAAAATATATGCAGGGTACACTCCTGGTGTCTAAAAATGGCCTGATGAAAAAGGAAGAAGACTTACAAGAAGTAATATCTGAATAAAATAAAATTTAAAAGGTACAGCTTTCACCAGTTGTTGAAGCAACCGGAAGCTGTACCCCTCACTTAAAAAATCTACAACAATGATACGTAAATTATTCGCAACGGGCATACTTATGTGTGCAACTTTCGTTTCCATAGCTCAAGTAAATTCCAGTTCTTTAGAAACGCTTACCGATACAACCTCTACCCAGCAGCAGACTGATGAAACTGAAAAAAAACCATCCCTGGCAATTTCTGGGTCTGCAGATGTTTATTACAGGTACGATTTTAAAAAACAGGCAGGCAACAACAGAACAAGTTTTACCAACTCTCATAATGCCTTTTCTTTAGGAATGGCGTCCGTAAAATTTGAACACTCATCTTCTAAAATTGGTGTAGTGGCCGATCTTGGTTTTGGCAACAGAGCAGAAGAATTTAGTTATAATGATGACGGCTTGTTGAGTGCAGTAAAACAATTGTATATCACTTATTCACCTGTAAAAGATTTTAAACTAACTGCAGGTACCTGGGCTACTCACGTAGGGTACGAATTACTAGATCCTCAGCTTAACAGAAATTACAGCATGAGTTATTTATTTACCAATGGCCCTTTTTCTCATACTGGTTTAAAGGCAGAGCTTACTAAAGGTAAACACTCGTTTATGGCAGGCATTAGTAATGCCACTGACTATCGTGTACCACCTGCAGGGCAGATAAATAAAAAGTTTTTTATTGCTCAATATGTTCTCACAGCAAGCGATGCAGTAAAACTTTACCTTAATTATGTAGGCGGAAAAGCACCTGATACTTCTGTTGTAAATCAATATGACCTTGTGGCAACTGCAGCGATAAGTAAACAATTCAACATTGGATTAAATGCTTCTCTAAACCGCACACAGTTGTGGGACGCCGGATCTAAATCCAATGTGAAAGGACAAGATTGGTGGGGCATAGCAGGGTATTTTAATTATGATCCCAAATCCTGGCTGGGTCTTACTTTAAGAAGCGAACTATTTAATGATGACAAGGGTATGAAAGGATTCTTTACTTCTATTTTTGCAAATACATTATCTGCAAATTTTAAAATAGATGGCTTTACATTTATTCCCGAATTAAGGATTGAATCTGCAGGCAAAGCTATTTACGCCGATGAAAACGGAACTCTGAACCAAAAAACAGCCGCAAGTTTTATACTGGCAGCAGTGTATAAGTTTTAAAGACTGTGTTAGCGGTATATTCGTATCGATGTCCGGGCCAATTCCCAGTCATCGGTACGAAGCCTTGCTTAAGTCGGATTAATAATAAACAGCAGTTTACAATAATAAAGAATGATAGATATACACTTTTGTCCAAAATATAGATAGAATACTTTTAACTAAATATTTAATCAATCAAATTTTACAATGGCAATATTTTTATTGCCATTTTTTATTGCCAATAAAGTATTTAAAAATATTTCAGTTTTCTGTAGTCAATGCTGGTATAAGATTATGAAAATAGAATGTTTTTGTTGGGCTTCCTCACCCCCTGTTTAG
>JBKJSJ010000150.1:0-7029 GCA_046595965.1 Ferruginibacter sp. | reverse complement strand
TTTTAAAATATTACCAGGTGACTATTTTTAAGATTGCCTAATGAGGCTTAATGGATCGTTGATGAAATTCTGCAGATTAGTTTATAGAAGAAAGATAGTTTTTTCACGGTCTGACGTCCGGGGCTTTATGCAGGTTGGGAATTAGTATTCCGTCTGCCCGTAACCGCTGCTGATTGAAAAACAAATGTACAAGATAAGTTGCAAAAGTTCAGCGATGTTTGTCAAGCCCGAGCTGAAGCTGATAGCCAACAAATGCCGAAGCTAACAACGTCCTGCCATGCTTGCACAATGCATTGTTAGCGGCTGTTAATAGTAAGCTAGAATATAAACAAATCAGTATTGACCTAAAATTTTATGCAAGTACACATATTGCTGACCAAGATTTAGAACATTAATAAAACAGCTTTTTCAAGGCATTATTTTAATTTATTTTTTATAGCCTTTACTTCTTCTAAAAGAAGTGTAATCTGTTGTTGCTGGAATTCGATTTTTTTATCTTGTGCTTTTTTTTCTCCCTTTAATACGTTTATCATATCCTGCTGTTCCTGCACCGCTTTTACCAAAGGCATAATGAACTGGCTGTAGGCAATGCTGTAATTATCGGTTGGGTTCTGTGGGGCATTTATGCCATCAAAATTATAGCCAAGTTCCTTTGCAATTATTTCCACATCCTGGGCTATAAAGCCCGTTTGTATTTTGGGAGTAGCTCTTAAATAGGTCTCAGGTAGTTGCAATCTTTTTGCCTTAATACTATCAGGCATATACTGCATAATATGTTCTTTTAATTTTTTTGTGTTAATGGTATAGGTAACCGGGTGCAGCTTTGTGATAAATTCCAACCCCGGCACATTTTCTTTAATGTTTTCTTTAAACCTGCCATCACTCAGGTTGCTCCAGTTAGCATAACCTCCAATCACCATGCCGGCAGTATTATTACCAATGACCACCTTATTGCTGGCATTCACAAATGCACCAGCGCCAATTGCAGTTGCATTATCCAGGTTATTCAAACTCGCATTTGCAGCATAGCCCAACACGGTATTACTACTTCCGGTTTTGTTATTAGTAAGCGCATCTTGACCATTGGCTGTGTTGTCATTTCCGGTTGTGTTAAAATCAAGCGCACCAGCACCATTGGCTGTGTTTCCAGTTCCGGTTGTGTTGGAATAAAGCGCATAATAACCATTGGCTGTGTTGGTAGTTCCGGTTGTGTTGGAATAAAGCGCATTATAACCATTAGCTGTGTTGGCAGCTCCGGTTGTGTTGGAATAAAGCGCATTATAACCATTGGCTGTGTTTTGATATCCGGTTGTGTTGGCAAATAAAGCTTTTGAACCCACAGCCGTATTTCCACTCGCGTCAATAGAATATATAACTCCAATCCCATTATTATACATGGCTGAATCTCCTATGGCGACAAGATTGCTGCGGTCCGTGTTACTATACAAAGCACCGCCACCAATGGCCACATTGCTGTAACCGGTTGTGTTACTATACAATGCATAAGCCCCATTAGCAGTATTCCAACTGGAGGTGCTGTTATTAAGTGCCCCTGCTCCATTGGCTGTATTATAATTACCCGTTACATTGGAATAGAGTGCGCCGAAACCGTTTGCTGTATTTTGTTGACCCGTTTCATTCAGATAAAGAGAATACATCCCGTGAGCGGCGTTGGAACTCCCGGTTGTGTTTCTTTGAAGGGCTGCTGCTCCGGTAGCAGTATTGTTGGGACCGGTTGTATTGCTAAAAAGTGCATTTAAGCCGGCAGCTGTATTATACCCGCCTGTTGTGTTTGCATACAGTGCATTTGTTCCATATGCGGTGTTATAACTTCCGGTGATGTCAGCCTGCAGCGCATTTACACCTGTAGCAGTGTTGTTAGTGCCGGAAGTATTCGCTGATAGTGCATATACTCCATTTGCGGTGTTATTATCGCCTGTAGTATTTGCATAGAGTGCATATAACCCGTTGGCTGAATTTCGTGCCCCGGTTGTGTTGGCCTTCAAGGCGCCATAACCAGTCGCTGTATTAAAAAATCCTGAGGTGTTTGCAATAAAGCTTTGGTAGCCAAAAGAGGTATTACCTTTTGAAATATCATAATCTAAATGGCCTGCCATTGCACTATTTACTTTAAAAATTAATGGTTGTGCATCCGTGGTTCCAATAAAATTAGTTGCCGGGTTTGTGCCTGCATTACCGGTTAATGTCCATGAGCTACCTGCAGCGGATACTGATAAATTTACCCATGCACTTCCGTTGTAAAACCAAAAGCTGTTGGCAGTGGTGTCATAAACCATCAACCCTTTGGCGGGATTTACAATTGCCGTTCGGCTGGAGGTGGACGTTCGGGGAACCAGCAGGCCTTTATCGCTTGCTTTTATTTCAAGCATGGCGCTTGGACTGGGTGTAGAAGTACCAATACCAACATTCTGACCATTTACAAAAGCAAAAGAAGAATGTACAAAGATCACTGCAATTGCGAAATACTTTTTCATCTTTTTAAGTTTTAATGTTACTATCAAAGATTCATGGTGACATAGTTACTAAAGTTAAATAAATATTCTTCTAGATCATTGAGACAATTTGTATCTATTGTTGAGGAATCAAGCACATAAAAAAAAGCACATAAAAACCACAAATAATAGAGCTCTCGCTCAAATAGCCGCTAACGCGAGTTTGTGAAAAAACTCCTCACTCTTTCACCAAATATAGACACTATGTGAATAGCGCAAACAATGTATAGTTTTTGCTATTATGCTTGCATGCAATTCATCACCGGAAACAACCGCAATCAAACCTTCTTCAGCACGCTGGAAGAACAGGTAACAGCCGATATTCCTGTAAGACTTATCGATGCTTTTATTGATAAACCTGGTTTAGCCAAAATGGGTTTTACTAATACTGTGCACAAGAGCGAAGGTCATGTACCGTATGCTCCTTTCGTGCTGCACCACAAGTTGGCCTAAAATGAAATTCCGTTTGGAATTACAATCTGGCGTGGCTCGAGTCTTTATGAACCATAACCGCTTCGATAAAAGCTCAATAAAGTTTTGCCCTACAAGAGTGCGACGCAAGAATGTTTAATAGAATTTCAACTGCTGGCTCCAAAAAAATTATCCCTTCCTGTTCTCCAATATTTTCTTAAAAGATCTTCCCCGTATTTCATCCAGCGTAAGACCGGTTACCAACACTTCTTCTTCTGTAATGGCGCCGCTGTTGAGGGCACGCAGGAAGAAGTTTAAGAGGCCCTGGCCGGTGGCGGCATCGTCAAACACATCGCCGATGAGGGTGGCACGGGCGGCTTTGTCAACAAAGGTGCGAAGGCGCTCTACGGCATCGTCGTAACTTTCTAAAAAGAAGGCAAACACGGCGGCGTAGCGCATAGGAAATTGCGCAGGGTTAAGATCCCAGCCCTGGTAATAGCCATTGAACAAGGAGTGGCGGATATGCTCGTAACCCTTGCGCCATGCACGGTGTACGGTATCCCGGTTTTCCTGCAGTTGCTGCTCGGTCATGTGCTCGCCCCGGTGAGGGCCAATGGGCATGGTGTTGGTGGCTCCATCGCTGAGCCAGATGCCGGTATGCGCAAGGGCAACTTTGGTCATGTGGTGTGCAAAGTCGCATACTGGGTGATCCATCTCCTGGTACTTAGCGGTGATGCTGCAACTGGCGGTGTAATCGTAGGTGCCAAAATGGGTGGCTATGCACCGGCCCTTGCTGGCTTTTATAAAACGAAACAATGGGTTCACGCCATCTGCATCCATCACGGCTTGCGTGGTTTCTACCATCATCTCCATTTTTAAAACTCCCTTTTCTAATTTCAATTCATCTTCCAGTATTTCAAAAAAATGAACGAGTGTGCTTACCTGTTCGGGGATGGTTACCTTGGGCAGCATTACAATAAAATTGTCGGGCAGTTGGCCGCCGGTTTCTTTTATGAGGGTGCTTACAAAAATATCTAAAGTGCGCAGGCCACGTTCTTTCATCTCTTCGGTAAAAGGTTTTATGCGGATGCCAATAAAAGGAGGCAGGGTTTTTTCTTTAAATCCTATGGCTACTTCTTTGGCTGCACTTACTGCCGTGGCATCTTCTTCTTCATTGCTGCGGTTTCCATAACCGTCTTCAAAATCTATGCGAAAATCTTCTATGGCTTCTGTTTTTAATTTGCCAATTACTTTGCGGTAAACCTGGTAAGATAAATGTGCCGGATGATTTTTCTGTTCTTCGGCAGAAAGGCTTTCGTAGCTTAAACGGGTTTCATCAAGCGATTCTTGGGAAGCTATTTTTTCAATGCCATCCAGGCGGAAAATTTTTCCGAAGCTTAAAAAATCGGGAGCGTAAGTATTGAAAGTTTCCAATGCTCTTTCGCCCAGGGTTTGTGCCGAATCGGATTTAAATAAATTGGCACCACCATACACGGTATGCACAGCCTGTCTTTCGGGGCGGTCGCCGGGGTAGGTTTTTTGAAATGCTTTATTGGCTTCTTCAAGCTTTTCGAATATTTTTTTTCTTTTTTTTGTGGGGATGGTTGTGGACATGATTATTTTTTTTTGACACGAATTATACTAACTAATACTAGTGGTTAACTTTTTTAAACCTCTCAAACTTTTGAAACCGTTAAAACCTAACTTCCCCTATAAGTTGAATATCCAAAAGGATTCAATAGAACGGGAATATGGTAATGCGAATTATCAGATACTGTAAAACATATTTCCACTGCGGGATATAGCCCCTGGATATTATTTGTTTTAAAATAATGCATGGTTTCAAAAACCATTTTATAATTGCCCGGCAAAACATTTTTTTCTGAAGGCAGGAGGTCTGCTACCCTGCCGTCTTTATTGGTAACGCCCTGCGCCAGGGTAAACCATCCATTGTTTACAAAATGCTTTAAGCGGATGGTCATTTCTTTTGCAGGTATTCCCAGGGAGGTATCCAATACATGCGTAGTAAGCTGGCTGCCGTTTACAGCAGACCAGTCGGCCGCTGATAGAATTTTTTTAAACCGCTGAATGGTTATTTTCAATTGTTCCCCAATGGCAATTACCAATTCTTCTTCATAATTATTAGAACTTCTGTCCTGCAATATGCGCAGCATTTCTGAAGCAGATTTTCCGGTGGCAAATACGATGAAGATGTAGCCAAACTTGGCCTCGTAAAGGTCATTAGCTTTGGCCAGTAATTCTACCACATCTGATGAGGCAGTTTTTAAACCGGCCTGTTCATTGCCTGCCAGATCTTTGGTTTCGGGAAATCTTTCTGCAAGATTTTGTGTGTCGCCAATTTTCGGATGCTGTGAAAATGCTTCCAGCCAGTCTTCCTTTGAACAGAAGTGGTACCATAATTCCACGGTTGTTTTTACCATTTCTTTTTCAGTGGCAAAAGGAAATTTTTCCATCATCAGCGCTTGCCAGTGGCCGGAGCCACAGGTGGTAGCCAGCAATTCTTTTGCTGCGGATTTATCCAGTTTATTAAATTGAGTTAAGTTCATAATCATTTATTTTATAATTGCGCCCTGGTCTATCCAGCATCGGATAATGTCTCTTTCTGTTTCGGTCATATTGGTTTTATTATTTTGCGGCATTGTTTTGGTAATCACCACCCGCTGCATAATTTTATCTTTCAACAGTACAATTTTTTCGGGTGTATCATACGCTATTCCATTGGGTGGGGCTTTATAAAAATCATCGGTGGGTTTGGCCGAGTGGCAGGCAATACAGCGGGTTTGAATGATGCTGTTTACTTGCGCAAAACTAATTTCATTATTGCATGCTCCGGGTTTGGCGGGAGCAGAAATATAAGCCGCTGCCAGCAAAACCAAAATTGATGCGGGCAATACCCACACACTCAACTGTCCTTTTTCTTTTTGGTTAAGGTAATGTTTTACCCCGGCAGTTCCCAATGTAATGATGCTTAAAATTATCCAGGGATATTCGTAGCCAAAAGTAGTAGGAAAATGATTGCTGATCATTACAAATAACACGGGCAGTGTAAAATAATTATTGTGCACAGAACGTATGAGCGCATTTTTGCCCAACTGCGCATTGAGTGGCAGGCCAAGGCTGGCAGCTTTTACCATGGCTTTTTGTGCAGGGATGATTACAAAAAAAACATTGGCTGCCATGAGGGTTCCCAGCATGGCACCAAAATGCATGTAGGCTGCCCTTGCACTAAATACCCTGCAATAAAAATAGGCAAAACCTATAGAAACAATAAATCCAATGATTGCAAACAGGATCGATTTTTTTACCAACGCAGTTTTGCAAAGCAGGTCGTACATAATCCACGCAACAATAAATGAACCTACCCCAATGCCAATGCCGGCAAGAGGGCTGATGTCTAAAATATTTTTATCAACCAGGATAGATTTTGCATTAAAATAATAAACTACAAACAACAAGCAAAAACCAGAGAGCCAGGTAAAATAAGCTTCGTATTTAAACCAATGCAAATGTTTTGGGATTGTTTTGGGCGCTGTTTTATATTTTTCTAAATAATAAAAACCACCGCCGTGTATGGCCCAGAGATTGCCTGCCAGTTCATCTCTTACATTGTGGGTGCGGTTGAGCGCATTCTCTAAAAACACAAAATAAAATGATGCACCAATCCATGCAATGCCAAAGCTGATGTGCATTAAACGCACCACAATGTTCATCCATTCCATGAGGTGCCCTTCCCAAATAGTGCCTTTTACAATAAGATAAATGGAAACGATGATGCCTATTGTGGTAAGCACAATGGCAGTATAGATAAAAGTTTGGGAAGTAACTACATTGTAATTTTCTGCAATTGATTTTTCGGCATCCGCTTCTTCGGCTGCATCATTATTTTTCTGCACTGTACGCAACCAGTAAGTAATAATCACCAGCATGATTAATACAATAAACAATACAGCCAACAAAAAATATCCACTCATGCTTTATGCTTTTTTACCAAATAATCTTAACCGGCTGATGCCACCATCCGGAAAAATATTTAACCTTACATGCGTAAAATTATTTTTATTTTCTATCGCAAATTCATGCTCGG
>JBKJSJ010000122.1:0-4124 GCA_046595965.1 Ferruginibacter sp. | reverse complement strand
GAAAGGCATACCGATTTTGCAGACTACAAAGCCAACCGCCAGGAAACACCGGAAGATATAAGAGGAGCCATACCCGATATAAAAAAAATGATCCGGGGATTTAATATTCCTGTAGTGGAAAAAGATGGCTACGAGGCAGATGATGTAATTGGTGCCCTGGCCAAGCAGGCAGAAAAAGCCGGCTACCAGGTATATATGGTTACACCAGATAAAGATTATGGCCAATTGGTTTCTGAAAATATTAAAATTTATAAACCCGGCTACCAGGGCGGCAGTGTAGAAATAATGGGCCCCAAAGAAGTGTGCGAAAAATGGGACATTAAAAATGTGGACCAGGTAATAGATGTGCTGGGCCTGATGGGCGATGCGGTAGATAATATTCCCGGCATTGCGGGGGTGGGCGAAAAAACGGCAGCCAAACTTTTAAAAGAATATGGCACACTGGAAAATATTTTGCAGAATGCAGAAAATATTAAAGGATCACTGGGCGAAAAAATAAGGAACGGAAAAGACCTTGCCATGCTGAGTAAAAAACTGGCTACCATTATTATTGATGTACCGGTAATATTTCATGAAGAAGATTTTTGCATGAAAGAATGGAACAGGGAAGCACTGAAAGAAATTTTTCTGGAGCTGGAATTTAAGACGATAGGAAAAAGAATATTGGGGGAGGAAATAGGGCAGACGACAGACCTGGGACTACGGACGACGGACGACAGACCACAGACCACTGGAAATACACAGTTGGATCTTTTTGGAAACGCAGTGCCGGAAACTGAGCCTGCAAAAATATCGGCTACGCTTTCGGGTGAGGAAGCCGAACCTGATTTTATGTCGGCAGAAAGAAACATAAATAATACCACACATAATTATTTACTGGTACAAAGTGATGAAGAAATAACCGCTCTTTTAAAAACATTGAAAGATCATGATGAAATATGTTTTGATACCGAAACAACGAATATAGATGCAAACCTTGCAGAACTGGTGGGGCTAAGTTTTTCAGTAAAACCCGGCGAAGGTTATTATGTGCCCTGCCCTGCAGACAAAAAAATAACAGAAGAAATATTAAGCAAATTTTTACCGCTGTTTAATGATGAAAGCAAAACGTGGATAGGCCAGAATTTAAAATACGATCTGCTGATTTTAAAATGGGTTGGCTTAACACTAAAAGGTAAATTGTTTGATACCATGCTGGCACATTATGTAATAGAGCCCGACGGAAAAAGAAGCATGGACCTGCTTAGTGCAAAATACCTGGGCTACGAGCCGGTGCATATAGCAGAACTGATAGGCAAAAAAGGAAAGAACCAGGGCAATATGAGAGATGTGGAAATTGAAAAAGCCAAAGAGTATGCAGCAGAAGATGCCGACATAACGCTGCAGTTGAAAAATGTTTTTCTTCCGCTCTTAAAAACAAAAGAAGTAGAAAAAGTTTTTTACCAGGTAGAAACGCCCCTTGTGAAAGTACTGACCAATATGGAGTTTGAAGGCATTAAAGTGGATGTAGATTTTTTAAACAGTTATTCAAAAGAACTTTTAACCGAGGCAAAAATTGCGGAAGAATCTGTGTATGCACAGGCTGGTGTACGATTTAACCTGGCCAGCCCCAAACAATTAGGTGAAGTACTCTTTGAAAAAATGAAACTGGATCCCAAAGCAAAAAAAACAAAGACCGGCCAATACGCAACTGGCGAAGATGTATTGGCCAAACTGGCGAACCTGCATAAAATCTGCGATGATATTTTAACCTTCAGAGAACTTACCAAATTAAAGTCAACTTATGTAGATGCGCTGCCACAACTAATACATCCAAAAACAGGCCGGGTACATACCAGCTATGCACAGGCGGTAGCAGTAACGGGAAGGCTTAGCAGCAATAATCCCAACCTGCAGAATATTCCTATCCGTACCGACAAGGGAAGAGAAATAAGAAAAGCATTTGTGCCAAGAGATGCAAATCATGTGCTTGTTTCTGCCGATTATTCGCAGATAGAACTGCGCATTGTAGCTGCCATTAGTGGTGATGTAAATATGTGCGAAGCATTTAAAACCGGCAAGGATATTCATACGGCTACTGCAGCCAAAATTTTTCATATTGAAGAAACTGAAGTAACCAAAGAAATGCGTTACAAAGCCAAGAGTGTAAATTTTGGCATCATCTACGGGCAGGGTGCATTTGGCCTTGCAGAAAACCTTGGCATACCCCGGGCAGAAGCCAAAGAAATTATTGACAATTATAAAATGCAGTTTCCCAACATTCAAAAATACATGGATGATACCATCAACTTTGCAAAAGAAACCGGGTATGTAGAAACATTGATGGGTCGCAAGCGCTGGCTGCGGGACATCAACAGCGCCAACTTTACGGTGAGGGGGTTTGCAGAACGCAATGCCATTAATTCCCCTATACAGGGTTCTGCTGCAGACATGATAAAACTGGCCATGATAAAAATTGATGAAGAACTGAAAGCCAAAAATTTTAAAAGCAAGATGCTGCTGCAGGTACATGATGAATTAGTATTTGATGTACTGAAAGAAGAATTGGAAAATATTCAGCCTGTTATTATTAATGCAATGAAAAATGCTTTGATATTGCCCAACGAAGTACCGGCTGATGCAGAGATAGGCTATGGTAACAACTGGCTGGAAGCGCATTAAAATTATTTATACCCACGCTTGCAGTTCTCCCCTCAATTTTATACTTTGGCAGTTAAAATTTTTAATCATGAAACATTTTATTATTGCCGCTTGCGTTGTTTCAATTGCGGCTATTGGCTGCTCAGGTAATGAAACAAAAAAAGAAGAAACCGCTTCTGTAAAAGAAAGCACTGAAGAAACCAGTACCACAAAAATGGAAGAAACTCCTGCTGCACCTGTAGTGGACTCTGCTACCATGATGAAAAACTGGATGGCCTACAGTACTCCCGGCGATGTACATAAAATGATAAAAAGCTGGGATGGCACCTGGAACGGAGAAGTTAGCTCCTGGTATTCGCCCGGTGCGCCCCCGCAAATAAGTAAATCTACCGCCGTAAATAAAACTGTAATGGGTGGCCGATACCAGTTGACCAACCATACCGGCAGCATGATGGGAATGCCATTTGAAGGAATGGGAACCCTGGCATACGACAATGCCAAAAAAGTTTTTATCAGTACCTGGATAGATAATATGGGCACGGGCATGATGAAAATGGAAGGCCCTTGGGATGAAACCAGCAAATCAATGACGCTTACGGGCAAGTGCGTAGATCCGGGTAGCGGCACCGGCAGGGAAATGAATTTAAAAGAAGTATTTAAAATCATTGACGACAAAAATCAAGTGATGGAAATGTATGGCCCCGGCCCCGATGGAAAAGAATTTAAGATGATGGAAATAAAACTGTCCCGTAAATAATTTAAACTCAGTTAATTTTGATGTCCTGGTTCTAAAGACCGGGACATTTTGTTTTATTAATTTATCAACATGGATAAACCGGCTTTAATATATTGTTATGATGCATACTGTGGCTGGTGCTATGGCTTTAGCCCCGTAATAAAAAAAATTGCAGCCGAATATAAAAATTTAATGGATATTGATGTGCTGAGTGGCGGAATGATACTTCCGGAAAAACCAACCCATATTGGCGTGGCTGCCGGTTACATTGCCAAGGCTTATAAAAATGTGGAGGAACTCACTGGAATAAAATTTGGCAGCGATTATTTATGGCATATCAACCATCCGGATGATAGCGACTGGTACCCTAGTTCTGAAAAACCGGCCATAGCACTCTGCATTTTTAAAGAATTTTATCCGGAGAGAGCCGTAGAATTTGCCGCAGATTTGCAGTATGCTTTGCATTACGAAGGAAGAGATCTTACAGATGATGAAGCTTATCTTTTATTGCTGGAAAAATACAGTATTCAACCAGAAATTTTTTATGAAAAATTAGCCAGCGAAGAATATAAGGAACTGGCTTACTACGAATTTTCATTAATGAAACAACTCCAGGTAACTGGTTACCCCTGTGTATTTATTCAAACAGGCGATACTAAATTTATCATGGTTGCACGGGGATACACAGATTATGATACCCTGAAGGAAAGAATGGATGCTGTAATAGGGTGATTGGGTGAATAGTCAA
>JBKJSJ010000043.1:0-2864 GCA_046595965.1 Ferruginibacter sp. | reverse complement strand
GTGGGTAATTACCAGATTTATTTTTTTTAATGGAACATTTATGCCTGTTTACCTGTTTAACCATTAACTGGTTTTTTAATTAAAATAATAACATATTAAAAAATTGCAGGTTTAGTCCTTTATTGGAATTTTCAGGTTTTTTATATAAAAATTTAAAAAGTAATAAAATCATGTTTAAAAAGTTTACAACAACGGATAAATTGTTATTTATCTCAGCCTTTCTTTCGCTTATTTTCTCCGAAATATTATACTTTAAGGGAGAAGCAAACGCTGCCATATTTATTGGTATTTGGGTGCCTTCTATACTGGCATTCGGAATTTATTTAAAACTCCTAAATAATAATAAAAATGACTGAAATAATCCCCTATTTCGCAGGGCTCATTACACTATTATTTGCAGCAGGCTTTGTATTGGCATTAAGAGAAATGAACAAACAAAAATCCTGAATGCTATATCAGGTGCAGGCAAATAATTAATTTATACATTCCCACTTTCTATTAAATTGTTAACCCTCCTTTTTAATAGTTGATTTAAATCTTCGTTTTAAATTATACAGAAATAAAACAAATTGATCCTGTAGAGCCATTTACAGAATCATAAACTGCAGCAAAAAAAAGCGGGTAAAAAAAACCGGCGGTACGTTAAATATGTAAACAAATTCCTGCATTTATTGTTGTTGCAATAAATATCTAAAACTACAATGCAGAATTATTTAATAATCGGGGGCTCAAGTGGTATCGGGCAACAATTGGCAACTCAACTTACTATAGAAGGTAACCTTGTAATAGCAACTTACAACAAAAATGAACCCGCTGTTCAAAACCCAGCTATCCGCTATCATCATTTGAATGTTTTAGATGAACCCCTTTCAATAGATTTTTTGCCGGATGACTTAGCAGGATTGGTCTATTGCCCTGGCAGCATTAATCTCCGACCTTTTGAAAGAATAAAACCTGCGGATTTTGAAGCAGATTATAAACTCCAGGTAGTGGGAGCCATAAAAGTTATTCAAATAGTTTTACCAATATTAAAAAAATCTGAAAATGCTTCAATCGTTTTATTTTCTACCGTTGCAGTACAAAGTGGTTTACCTTTTCACACACAGGTAGCAAGCTCTAAAGGTGCTCTTGAAGGATTAACAAAAGCATTGGCGGCTGAATTTGCTCCTAAAATAAGAGTGAATTGTATAGCCCCATCCTTAACCAATACCCCACTTGCAGCCTCCTTATTAAATACTGAGCAAAAAGTAGAAGCAAACGCTCAAAGACATCCATTAAAAAGAATTGGTACAACTGAAGATATTGCAAACATGGCAGCGTTTTTACTTTCTCAAAAAGCCAGTTGGATAACGGGCCAAATTTTACATGTAGATGGGGGTATGTCTTCTATTAAAAGTTAAAAATTTATACAGCAAATTTTTTTAATAATAATGACAGATACTTTTTTATCAGCTCGTTGGGAAAATTTAATAATGGCAAATTATGAGGTAAATGCTGATGTATTAAAACCTTATTTACCCAAGGGTGTTGAACTGGATTTTTACAACAATGTAACTTATGTGAGTCTGGTTGGTTTTATGTTTAAACAAACCAGCCTGTTTAAAATTTTAATACCATTTTTAGGAACATTTGAAGAAATTAATCTGCGTTTTTATGTTAAGAGAGTAGAAGGAGATACGATAAAGCGAGGCGTGGTTTTTATTAATGAAACCGTACCCTACAAAGTAGTAGCATGGCTTGCCAACCGGCTGTATAAAGAACACTACATTGCTATTCCTACAAAAAATTTAATAGAGGTTGCAAATTCTACCAAAAACATACGATATGAATGGAAACTAAATAAAGCATGGAATCACTTAGCCGTAAATGCTTCTAAAGCAAATGAGGAAATGCTACCGGGTAGTATAGAAGAATTCATCTTTGAGCATTACTATGGATATACAAAAATAAATGATCAGCTTTCACAGGAATACAAAGTAAATCATCCCAGGTGGCAGGTAAATAAAGTAGTAGATTATTCTATTGATTGCGACTTTAAATCAATGTATGGCGATGATTTTTCTTTCTTAAGTAACCATAAACCTCATTCGGTTATTATTGCGGAAGGCTCGCCAATTACAGTTAACTGGAAGCGAACTGCATTCTAATATTTTTATTGATGGAGCAAATAGATATTGATAGGATTATTGAAATGGCATGGGAAGACAGAACCTCTTTTGAAGCTATCAAAATGCAATTCGGTTTTTCGGAGGCCAATGTAATTGCCTTAATGAGAAAGGAATTAAAACGCAGCAGTTTTAATTTGTGGAGAAAAAGGGTTAATAGTGGCATCAGCAAAAAACATGCACAAAAAAGAAATCCTGAGATAGCCCGTTTTAAATGCACTTTACAGAAAACTATATCGATGAATAAAATAAGTAAGCGATAGATGGAATTTGCAACCGATTATAAAAGTATTCTTCAAAGAATAGATCAAACAGATCCGGTGCAGTATGGAAAAACCCGAAACTTTGTTGATGGGGCAGTCAGCTATTTATCACCCTATATTTCAAGAGGTGTTATCAGTACCAGCCTGGTGCTGAAATGCGTTATAGAAAAAGGATATAAAATTGCGCAGATAGAATCTTTTGTAAAGGAATTATGCTGGCGTGATTATTTTCAAAGAGTTGGCCAGGTTAAAGACTTGAACCGGGAAATAAAACAACCGCAACAGCCAGTATTAAATCATGAAATTTCTGCGCAAGTTTTGCATGGTTCAACTGGTCTGGCGGGCATTGACAATGCAATATTGCAACTATACAAAAGTGGCTACATGCACAACCATTGCAGAATGTACACGGCTTCATTGGTTTGCAACATTGCAA
>JBKJSJ010000292.1:0-13393 GCA_046595965.1 Ferruginibacter sp. | reverse complement strand
AGTATAAATTAAATCAGGATGCAATTTTATTTCTCCATTTAATATAAAATTGAAAAATAAAATTGTAGTATTACGTCTTAAACCAAAATTATTATGATCATAAAAAAATTAAATTTTGCATTTGCAGCTATGCTGGGATGTATTGCGTTATTAACTGTTTTAGCTTCCGGCTGCAATGAAGGCGAAAAGAAAACAGAAGGCACAACAGAAACGACTACTACTGTAACAGATTCATTAAAAATGACCATGCCAGATACCATGAAAATGGATAGTGCAGTACCTATGCCTATTAAAACTGTAAATTAATTTTGCTGTGGTAAAGCAGTAATGCAAAACTTTAGCCCTCCTGTTGATTCATAAAAATCACCAGGAGGGTTTTTTTATGGTAAGTTTTGAAGTAATTATTTTAATACCCGTTTCTTTAATCTGGTGCCTGCGGGTTAATTTTTCTATTAACCAATGCTCTATTTTATGATGTGCAGGAAGCAGCAATGCTGCAATGACTACAAAAATAATTAATTCTATTACCGGTATATGATTAGCCAGTTCTACCACCCTGGGGTGCAGCAAAATAGTGAGGTATTCAAAAAATATGAGCAGCGAAATAATACCTGCCGATTTAATAACCCTTACATTAATTGTTATTCTTGATAAAAAAAGTGTAATTAAAAATAACCCCGGAATAAATATTCCTATAAATAATAATTGTAATTGCTTACTCCGTTCTTTTGCAGCAGCTTTTGCGGCTTCGGCCCTTTCCAGTTGCCTCACCTGCTCATTGCTTGATAAAACCTGCGACTGCCGCACCCGCTCCTTACTGCTGATAGAATCTTTTAGCCCCTGCACATATACCAGGTATGTGTACGCACTATCCTGGTTATTTATCTTTTTATAGTGCATCGTTAAAAATTCTACTGCATCTAATTGCCTCGATTGAAAACCATCTTTCCTGGCAAGCTTAAGAGAAAAATCGGCAAAATAAGTGGCCGAATCATGCAGGCCAATTTTATCGTACAGCTTTGCCAAACCCAGGGCCGCTTCGCACATCAGGTCTTCATCAGCTTCTGCCTCCAGGTTTACCAGGGCATCTTTATAAAATATTTTAGAAAGATCATAAACGCCCATTTTTAAATAACTATGCCCCAGTCCAACCATGGAAGCACCTATTAAATCTTTATTGCCCAGAGGAATAGCCAGGGCAAGTGAGCGTTTAAAATAAATAAATGCCGAATCAGTCTTGTTGAGCCGGTCATATACATCGCCCAGGTTAAGTGCAATAAAATATTTTACATCCTGCAGGTTATTTTTTTTAATAATTGCATCTGCTTTGTAATAATAAACAAGCGCATTTCTATATTCTTCCTGGTATACGTACACGATACCTATATTAAGGATTACACTGGCCAGGTTGCGGGCATTGTGCCGTTTTTCTTCAATCTTTAATTTTTGAAGATAATACTCCAGTGCCTTTGGATAATTCCCGATTTTAATAAATGCGTTGGCTATAATGCCCAGGGATCTTGATTCGCCTTCCAGGTAATGTATTTGCCGGGCCAAAAACAAAGCCTGCTGCGATAATATAAATGCAGAATCGGGAGCATAAATACTACAGGCATCTGCTAACTGCCACATAAATTTTACCCGGTTAGTATCGGCCTGCTCCCGGTTGAGCAATATCCTTATGCTATCGGCAGTATTTTTTTGTGCCTGCAAAGCAGTTAGGTTAACCATCAAAACAAAGAATAAAAATATTTTTTTCATTAAAATCATTTTGCAATTTTGAAGATCTCAAAATTATCTTATAATATATTTTATTGCTTATAAAAGCAGATCATTATTTTTAAAACTGATTTAAGATACCACAAAACAGTCAAGATACAAGTTGTAGCCAGGTATTAAAATGATAACCCGGTGAGGAAACTATGCAGCAAATGTCATTCATACAAAATTTAAACATGCCCAAAAGGGTTTCCTGTTTATAGATATTTTTATTCCCCGGTTTTAAAAGGCTCCATAGGAGTCGCATTTGCAGGTGTTTCATACAGTGCCGGTTCCTAAAATAGGTTGGTTTACTATAAACAGGCAGCTTCTATGGAGCTTCACTATACTACATTGCTGTGCAGGGCCACTCATTTTTTCAACCAACCTCTTTAAACTTTTAAAATGCAGTATGCTTAAAAGAATAAAAAATATTCCTTAAGTAACCTTATCTTTAAGCCTACCAAATAATTGATAATGAAAGCAAAATTTTTCATCTATTCCATTCTTATTTTATGGCTACCTGTTCCTGTATTTTCACAAACTATTTATCAACTGCAGTATCAATTAAACCCTGCAGAAAACATAAAAACCAGGGCACTCTTTGTGCTCAATGACCCGGGACGTGGTTTTGTAAGAATAAAATTTTTATCCCCCGCCGATTCTTCGGAAGTAATTGTAGAGATGAAAACAGAAGAACAATTTGTTACCAGCAATAACGGAGAAACAGACACTACCCAATTATTTTATAAAAGTAGCAATGCAAAACTTATAAAAGGAAATTATAAAAGGGCCTTTATACCGGTTGATTTCTGGTTTAAAATGAATGCACAAACAAAAGAACTGGAACCTGTTTTTGCAAAAAGTACAGACAATAATGGTAAAGAAATTTATGCCAACTTTTTAACTGCAACACTAATAAAAACGGAGGAGCTGAGCAAAGAACTGGTAGCAGAATATTTTAATGAAAGTGAGCCCTTTTATGTAAATCTTTTTAAAACAACTACCCGTGGATTAACAGCCCTTGAAAAGAAAACAAAAATTTACCTGCTTATTGTGGCCAACACAGGAGACTCTACCATTGGCATTCCTTGCAGAAACAGCATGAACCTGATAGAAGAAACTTTTAGCAACATTGCAGAAAACATTGGTATAAAAATACAGGTAAAAAAAGTATTTGGAGAAAAGTATAGCAAAGCAAATGTAGAAAAAGAGATCAGCTCATTAAAGCCCATTATTACTACCAACGATGTGCTAATTTTTTATTATGTAGGTCATGGATTTAGAAAAACGAAAGACAGCCGTCCCTTTCCGTATATAGATTTAAGGGCTAACCCAAAAGAAAAAGTATTGGCACAGGCTATGAATGCAGCAGATGTTTTTGCAAAAATAAAACCATTGAATGCCAGGCTTAACCTTTTAATGACGGATTGCTGTAATTCTTATATTGATGCCCCCGTACCCATTGTAAGTGCCGATCCCCGCCCCAGGGCTTCCGGAAAAATTTTAAATATAGAAAAATGCAGAGCACTGTTTTTAGATCCCAAACGAATGACATTATTATTGGCTGCAGCAGATATAGGCCAATATGCTTCCTGCAATGTAGAACTGGGAGCCTTTTTTTCCTTTTATTTTAAAGGGGCAATGGAAAATGCTTTAAGCGATGTAAAAACAACCACGCCATCCTGGTACCAGGTAATTGACGAAGCAAAAGTACAAACCATTAATAAAGCCCGCCGCACTTATTGCGAAAAGCCAAATATCCCTGCAAACATTTGCAAACAATCACCGTTTTACCAGGTTCAGTAATTTATAACTGCATAGTATGCTTACCCATTTTGCATAAAGCTTTTTACTCCCTGCTGAGGAACGAAGCATCTATACCTGAAATGCCCTGAGATGCTTTATGCCTCAGTTTTAGAGTGAAGTAGTAAAATGTTTAGAATGCAGTATAAAAATTGAGATTAAACACTTTTTCAATTTGCATTTTTGGGCGGTAGCGGGTATGTTCTAAAAGTATAACCCTGCATCATTTTATTCCATTTACCAGTATTTCTATATTCATTCCAGGAAGGATCATACTGCAGAACATAAGAATACAAAAACCCTTTGTTCATAGATTTTTGTAACCATTCCCAGGCATCCCGGTTTTTTTTCAACTGTGTATATAACCTGGCTATGCTGTATAAAGTTACAGGGTCACCTGGATGGCTTTCTAAATATTCTTTATAATAAACCATCGCCTGCTTTGGCTGGCTTTGTAAAAGATGCAACCTGCCGGATAGATCAGCAATTTCCGGAACCCTGTAAGGATGCACGGCACGGGCATCCATCAATAAACTTTCTGCTTCTTTAAACCGTGCAGCATGAATGTAATATTTTGCCAGCATCAATTGTTTGGGAAAATTTATTTCTTTACGGTTATACAAAGTATCTAAATGAATAAGTGCATCTTGAAATAAAAAAGTGGAGGAATAAGTATCTATCAACTTTAATCTTATACCGGTATTTTGTGGCTGTATGTCTGAAGCTCTCTGGTAACGCAAATTGGCTTTTTCGGGCACCCCTTGCCACACAAACAAATCACCCAGTTTATCATTCACATCTGCCAGCACATTTTCATCTGCAGCAAAAAGTGTATCTGCCTTGAGCAAATAATTAATGGCATCGCTGTAAGGAGTTTCTATATGCCTTGCAGCGATGATCGTTTCATTTATTCCCGGCAGTTGAATGTTTTCCTGGTGTGGAGATGAAATATAATTTACAGCTTTGGCTATTACGGTGGGTTCTGTTTGATCTGGCAAAATAGTTTTTAAATCTTTTTTATAAATTTCTGTAGTGCCATTTACAAGGTTGTATAAAAACAAACCCGCTTTATAAAACCAGTAGCCCTCATTGGGCAGGCGTGTGGTAGTACGTTTATAAAAATCATTCAGTTCATTATTGGCCTGTGCCCTGTTTTGTGCGCCAAAGAGATTTATAATATTTTCTGCATCCTGGTAGCGGCCTATGGTTTCCAGCATATCCCATAATTTACGATAAGGGCCAATAAAACCGGGCGTTAGGCCAATGAGAATTTTATATTGAATTTCTGCCTCTGTAAAATGATTCCAGGTTTCGTATAAAGTGGCCAAAAAATAATGATCAAATACCCGTTCGTAAACGGCTGCTTTAAATTTGCTTACTATACAATCCCTGTATGCCGAAAAGGCTGCTTTGCTTTTTACAGAATCGCAATACGTTTCAAAAGAAATGCTGTCTCTGTAATATTGTACAGCATAATTAAAAATTATATCCGCTTCTTTCCATCGTTTTTGATCATACAATAATTTCCCCAGGTAATGAAATGCAAGCGGGTTATTTTTGTCTAATGCTATGCTGCGTTTAAATTTTTCTTCAGCTCCTTTTATATCCCCCCTTTCGTAAGCCATTAAACCCCATGCAAAAAATCCCATTACATCATTTTTATCCAGTGTGGCAGTATCAAAAAAACACTCCTTCTTTACATCAGCAGTTTCAATAATAGCCGGTAAAACCATCATGAAAACGGGCTCTACAAAGTGGTATCCTTTTTTTCTTAAATCGGCTTCATAAAAAAATGAATCGGCGGCTGCATAACTGGTAGTATTCATATAAACAAATCCCAGCCTTTCAAATGGCAGATAATGCCGTGAGTTTAGCCGGATGCTTTTGCGCTGCAGTTCTTCTGCCAGCAGCAGGTTGTTTTGCTGCTCGCTAAGTATGCCGGCGTTCACATAAATATTCTGCAGCTCAGGCTGTAGATTTTTTGCAGTTGTATATGCATCTGTAGCTTTTTTGTAGTCTTTTGTTTTACTATACAAAGCCAGCAGGTTGCTCCAGGGCAATGCCCATTGGGGAGAAATTTCTGTGGCTTTTAAAAAGTTGGATTCTGCCGCAGGCAGGTTATTCTTATACAGGTAAAGTGCTCCCACCATATTATAAATGTAAGCAGCATTTTTTTCCACGGCCAGGGCTTTTTGTATCATGCTAAATGCTTCCTGCACCAAAGGCTCCGGAGTAGCAGTAAGCGGTATTTTTATATACGCTGCCAGGCTGCTAAAATAAAAATAATTGATCTGCAGAATGCGGTATAAATAATTATCCGGCTTCGTTAATTGTATGGCTACTTTTATCATACCCGGATATTTATCGTATCCGTTGCTGGCCGCATTGTAATAACGCCTGCGTTCCAGTTCTGCCGCATCGCCACTTAAGTAAAGATTTATTACTTCCTGGCTGCGGTCGTGTATGAGCACTACCAACTGGCTGTTAAATTGCTCCAGGAAAATTGTATCGTTAGCTAATTTTTTATCCAGCGTATATATTAATTGCAATGAAAGCTCTGGAATATTTTGTTTTAATTGTTTAATAAAATCCACCGGAATTTTTTGTGCAGGTAATTTATTTAAGGAGGCAAAATCTATAAAATCTTCCAGGTTCTCTTTTGTAAGTTGTGCAAATAAATTTTGTATTAATTCAGAAGATTCCATTTGCTCCGGAGCTACTGCCATTGCCGGTGCAGGCATAGCAACAATCATTTGTTTCTTTGCATCAGAAAGTTTTGCAGTATCTACTTCTGCCAATTGAAATTGTGAATTTTTAAATTTTAAAAGTGGTTTTTGTTTATGCTTCAACTGTTTTAATAAAGGGTCGTTGGCAAAGGAAGAATCTAAATAAGCATTTATTTCACCTATGGTAACAATACCATCATTTTGTTTTTCTGCCAGGCCATTCAATCCATTTATTAGGTAATAAGAAAATACGCCTCTTCCCCCACCCCACGCTTCATCTTCCATACTTAGTTCATCGGGTGCACAGGATGTAATGCGGATTTCTTTAGACTGCACCGTACGCAATTGATCGCCTACCAGGTAATTTCCCCGGTAGCCACTGCCCGCAAGTTCACCACTATGGCAGGCATCTGTTATCAGTACTACATTGGCTTTATTTTCCAGAGAAAGTGTATTGGCAAAATTGTTAAGGTCTTCTATGCGGATGGCATTGTTTATATAATTGGTGCGGGGGGTATTATAAGTAAGCAGAAAACCAATTTTGTAAATGGTTTCACTTTCCATATCTCCATGCCCGGCAAAATAAAAATAGACCAGGTCATTTTTCTGGCATGTTTCCCGCAGCCACGAAATGGCTTCATACACTGCTGCAGTAGTAGCATTGGAATCTTTTAATAAACGGATATTCGCTGCAGGCACAGCACCACCTGGTTTACTCTGCAGGTAATCTGCAAACACCTGTGCATCTCTGTTGGCATATTTTAATTTAGGGATGCCTTTGCTGGCATATCCGGAAATGCCTATTACCACTGCATAAATATTACGTGCTGCAATTGTGTTGTTTGCCTGGCATAATAATTTATTAGCAATTAATAAAAAAACAACAGTAAGCAGCAGTAGTTTCATCTTATAAATTTACAAAAGCATTTATGATTTTATCCTGGTATCTCATAAAGAAGAAAGGTCTGGTAATGGAAAACATACAGTTAGTTTTTAAAGATAATATCTTTTTAGTGCTTTGCCATGGTTTTACAAATGGTTAATATGCCAAGCTTAGATTGAATAATATATCTTTATCTTTTTTTGATACATAAAATATTTTAAAATGCAATGTTGCATGCAAGTTGTATGGATATAAATCTTTTTTAATGAAGTGCCCTGAAGATAAAATATGGATGTAAAAAAACTTTTGTTTAAAATAACTCATTGGGAAACCTGGCACTATCTTGCTAAATATATTCCTATAGCCCCTGTTTGGGGTTGGTATTGCCTGCGTGCAGGGTCGGTTTGGTTTTTTACTCCCTCCAACCCAACCCTTACATTTGGTGGCCTGGAAGGCGAAACAAAAAAAGAAATGTATGAGCAATTGCCACCGGGCTCTTACCCATTCAGTATTTATATATCGCATGATACCGATTTTGAAAGCGTAGAAACACAATTGCAACAAAGTAAACTTCAATATCCTTTTGCCGTAAAACCCGATGTAGGTATGATGGGTTATATGTTTAGAAAAATCAGCAGCAGAGATCAGTTAATTGCATACCACCGGCTTATGCCGGCAGATTATATAATACAGGAACTGGTAGATTACCCGCTGGAAGTAAGTGTTTTTTATTACCGCATGCCGGGACAATTATCGGGAACCATCACGGGGTTTATTAAAAAAGAATTTCTGCAGGTTACCGGCGATGGAGTTTCTACATTAGATATGCTCATAAACAATCACAGGCGGGCCAGCTTCAGGGAGGAAGAAGTAAAATCTAAACATGCCGAAAAATTAAATGATATCATTCCTGCAGGCCAGCCTTATATTTTATCTTATGCATTAAATTTAAGCCGGGGCAGCAAATTGGTAAGCCTTGAATATGAAAAAGATGCAGCCTTGCTAAAAGTGTTTGATGATCTGAGCCTTTACAGCAAACATTTTTATTATGGCAGGTACGATATTAAATGTGCTTCGGTAGCTGCACTAAAGCAGGCAAAAGATTTTTCTATTTTAGAATACAATGGATGTGGGGCAGAACCTCATCACATATATGGCAATGGTAACAACCTGCTGCAGGCATACAGCATCGTAATAAAACACTGGAAAGTGCTCTACCAAATATCGGTGCTCAATCACCGCAATGGAATTGCTTACTGGAGTTACAGCCGGGGAAGAAAATTTTTAAAAGTAGCAAAAACACACTTTAAAGTGTTGAAAGAATTAGATAGCGATACCTCTATATAACTTGGGCACAAACATTGCATTTGTGTTTTAAAATAAATGAAAACAGATGGAAGCGGAGCACATTCCTATAGTAAAAGAATACGTTGATTTTATAAGCAATAAAAATTTTCCATGTATTGGTGCCAAAGCATCATTGGCCAAAAACCAGGTGCAGTGCATGGTCGCGGGCGACATGACCTGCCCTGCAAGTGATGCTGCAATTGTTGATTTCCTGTACCAGTTTACCGACAGCTACAGAAATAGCGGTGATCTTTTTTATAGTGCTGCTGTAATTTTTACAGGCCCGGAAAATATAACGGAAGATATTTTTGAAACCCTTTTATGGCAACGGCTACAGGCATTTTCTAATTTCGATGCCGCCCGTTTTGGTTATGATAAAAGGGTATCTCCAGATCCTGCATCGGCAGAATTTAGTTTTAGTTTAAAAGAAGAAGCCTATTTTATCGTGGGTATGCATGCCGCCAGCACCAGAACTTCCCGGCAATTTAAATATCCTGCTCTTATTTTTAATCCGCATGCTCAATTTGAGCAAATGAAAGAATCCAATAAATATGAAATGATAAAAAAGGCAGTGCGAAAAAGAGATATACAATTTTCTGGCTCAGTAAATCCCATGCTGAGCGATCATGGAAAATCGCCGGAAGTATTACAATACAGTGGCAAAAATTATGGCAGTCCGTTTACCTGCCCCTTAAAAACAAAACATGCTGACAAATAAAATTATTGAGCCCCGCAGTGGAACAGCTTTTATTTTAAAAAAAGGACAGCGCTTAATGGTAATCGATATACAGGGCGAGCAGGTGGCAGATTTTGTTTGTTATAATCAACAAGACACTGCAGAATATCTTTCTTCGGGCCGCAGCATAGATTACGCAGAAACTATTTTTCTTACCAAAGGACATTCGTTTTATTCTAACAGGAGCAATATTATGTTTGAGATGATAGAAGACAGCGTGGGCAGGCATGATTTTTTACTTACTCCTTGCAGTGCAGATACCTTTAGAATTATTTATGGCCACAGCAACCCACACCAGGGATGCTTTGGCAACCTGTGCAAAGCACTTGAGATCTATGGCATAATGCCAGATAATATTCACATCTCCTTTAATATTTTTATGCATGTAACGGTAGATGGGCAAACGGGCAAAATAGAAGTGCTGCCGCCCAAAAGCAAAGCAGGAGATCACATTATAATTGAGGCCAAAATGGATTTGATTGTTGGACTAACGGCCTGCTCTGCAGAAATGAGTAACAATTATTCTTTTAAACCTATTGGCTACCAGGTGCTGTAGAAAAGCTATATTTTTTTTGCCGCAGCTCCGCAGATTAAACTTGCCTGGCGGCAGGTCTGCGAATTTGGGGCAATTCTTTATAAATAATTCGAATAACTTAAGTTTTAGATCAAAATATAAACAACTTCTAAGTAACCTGTTTTTTATTTCAGCAATGGGCCTTTGCAATCATCCAATTGTGGTGTGTAACCCTTTCGTATCTGATATTTACAAGTAATCCTTACCGAAAAACCCGTACAGGTCCCACTACTTTTTAACTAAAGATGATATTACCTGACAAACAACTCAAAATATGCTTTGATGCCCACCATTGTAACCTTTTCTATTTTCACTTACTCTATTGTTTTGTACTCAATCAACAAAACGCAATTAATGGATCATGTAGTTAAAATAAAATCAATAGAACCGGCGACATACGATGTGCTTACAATTGTGACGGATAAACCGGCACAGTATTCTTTTGTTCCGGGGCAGGCCACCGAAATAAGTATAAATAAAAACGGTTGGAAGGATGAAAAAAGACCATTCACTTTTACCTGCCTGCCTAAAGATGAGTACCTGGAATTTACTATAAAAACCTACCCATCCCATAAAGGAGTTACTAGTGAACTGCTTCAGGCAAAAGTAAATGACGAGTTGATTTTGAGAGAAGTGTTTGGCGCAATCGCTTATAATGGTGAAGGCGTATTCATAGCCGGAGGTGCAGGCGTAACACCTTTTATTTCCATCTTCAGACAGCTTAAGGCAACAAATGCTTTAGGCAATAACAAGCTCATCTTTGCCAATAAAACAAAACGTGACATCATACTTCAGCAGGAATTTAAAAGCTTTTTGGGCACCAATTTCATCAACATTTTATCTGATGAAAAAACGGATGAATATGCTTACGGTCACATTACAGAAGTTTTTTTGAAAGGAAATATTGGAAGCGCAAATCAAAAATTTTATATATGCGGTCCACCACCAATGATGGATGCTGTTGAAAAACAATTAGCCGCTTTGCAGGTAAATAAACAATCAATTATTAAAGAAGAATTTTAAAAATTAAATTATGGAAACAAATCAAACAATCAGGTCAGTATTCAACATACTCAAACTTACTTTTGGCATCATTCCAATAGTAGCAGGTTTAGACAAATTCACTAACCTGCTAACAAATTGGGAGCACTATCTTCATCCTGGGTTGGCGTCAATGCTCCCATTTGCCCCACATACATTTATGATGATTGTTGGAGTAATTGAAATTATAGCGGGTTTACTTGTTCTTGCAAAACCTGCTATCGGCGGTTATATTGTTATGGCATGGCTTACCCTTATTGCACTTACACTGTTGGCAAGTGGAAATTATCTTGATGTGGCGGTACGTGACCTTGTAATGGCAATAGGAGCTTTTTCTTTAGCAAGACTTGCTACTGTTGTTTTGGTAGAAAAAAATGTACATGTAAAAACTGCTTTTGCTTAAAGAGGCATGAAAATTTTAAAAACTACCTTTATGATGCTACTAATTTCATTAAGAAAAAAAGGATAATAAATATGTTGGATATTAATTCCCCCAAGGATATGCAGCAATACGCTGATAAGGATGTAATAGAGCAAATTCTATCAGGCAAGACTGCTTTGTTTGAAATATTGATACGGAGGTATAATCCGTTTCTTTATAAAGTAGGCAGAAGTTATGGATTTAATCACCAGGATACACAAGATCTGATGCAGGATACCTTTATAAACAGTTACGTAAAACTTTCACAATTTGAAAACCGTTCCTCTTTTAAAACGTGGTTAATAAAAATTATGCTACACCAGTGTTACCACAAGGCAAGTAAGCACAGCTATAAAAAAGAACAACCAGCAGAAATATCTGAAAATCAAAATTCACTCCAAATGTTTTTAAAAAGCAATCATAGTGACACGGAAAAATCTATTATCAATTCTGAGTTGAATAAAGTCATTGAAGCCTCTCTTGAAAAGCTTTCGGAAGATTACAGGATGACATTTGCCTTTAGGGAATTAGCAGGGTTAAGTATTGATGAAACAGCAGAGATCATGAACACAACAGCATCAAACGTAAAAGTGCGGCTGAACCGTGCAAAAATGATGTTGCGAAAAGAAATTGAAAAAACATATACACCTGAAGATATTTACGAGTTCAATCTTATTTATTGTGACAAAATTGTAGATGCTGTAATGAAGGAGATCAAACCCACAACAAACAAAATAATTTAATAACTTAAATAGACTGTCATGAAAATAACTTCAATTAAAACAGCAACAGTCATTAGCATAATCATACTTATTGTATCTGTAAGTCAGTTTATGCAATGCAGCAATTCTTCAAACGGGCAAGCTAAAAAAACAGAAAAAGAAAATGAAGACCCTATTGCGGATAATGCGAATAAAATGTTGGCAGAAGGTAAGCAAACATTTCGCTTTGAAACCTTTGGTGATGAAGCCTATTGGACAGATGCGCTTCAATTAAATAAAGCTATCGCAGGTGAAAAAAATGGTGGCGTTGGTGGAGGACTCTCTCCCAAAGCTGCATTGGCAGCAGGATTAAAAGTTGACATGGATGTTATACCGGCTGATGTAGCAGCCGCCATCAAAGCAGGTAAAGTAAATTTAGATGACCCGGCAGTTACACTTACACTTTTACAATTGAATGCAGTGGTTGGTGTAAAAGGTACTTTTGATAACGATAAAAGGCTTGTGTCAATCGGGCTAACCTGTGCATCTTGCCATTCAACAGTTGATGATGCATTTGCTCCCGGCATAGGTCATCGTTTAGACGGTTGGGCTAACCGTGATTTAAACGTTGGGGCAATTGTATCTATGGCACCCAATTTGAAACCACTCACTGATGCTTTAGGTGTAGATGTAGCCACCGTTAAAAAAGTATTGGCAAGCTGGGGACCCGGTAAATTTGATGCACTGCTAAACTTAGATGGCAAAGCATTTCGTCCGGATGGAAAATCCGGAGCTACCTTAATACCTGAAGCTTTTGGACATGCAGGTCACACACTTCACACATGGACAGGTGGATGGGGCGATGTTACTTACTGGAATGCTTACGTTGCAAATCTTGAATTGGCAGGTAATGGAACTTTCTTTGATGAACGATTAAATGACGCAAAAAAATATCCTGTTGCAGCCAAAACTGGTGCTGGAAACAAACGAAATAATCCAGATATGATAACTGGCAAATTGGCAGCATTGCAATTTTACCAATTGGCAATTCCTGCACCAAAGGCACCCGATAGCATTTATAATAAAGAAGCAGCAGCAAGGGGCATGGTTTTATTTAGTGCAAAAGCTAAATGTGCAAGCTGCCATGTTCCCCCGCTCTTTACCGAACCCGGATGGAATACACATAAAGCGTCCGATATTGGCATTGATGATTTTCAATCGAACCGCTCACCCGACAACACCTATGTTACGCAAGGGTTAAAAGGTTTATGGACACACATGAAAGGCGGTTTTTATCATGATGGAAGATTTGCCACTTTAATGGATGTTGTAAATCACTACAACGGTTTCAAAAAATTAAATTTAAATGAAGCAGAGAAAAAAGATTTGGTGGAGTATCT
>JBKJSJ010000281.1:0-10408 GCA_046595965.1 Ferruginibacter sp. | reverse complement strand
AACAAAAGCAATCGTTTTGAGCCACTGCACAAAGTGGCCAGTGGTGGCGAACTAAGCAGGTTGATGCTGAGTGTAAAATCGCTGATTGCAAAAAAATTGCAATTACCCACTTTAATTTTTGATGAGATTGATACCGGTATAAGCGGAGAAGCAGCCAGGCAGGTGGGCATTATCATGAAAGATTTATCTGCTGCGCATCAATTAATTGCCATTACACATCAGCCGCAAATAGCAGCCAAAGCTGCTGCTCATTATTTTGTATTTAAGCAAATTGTAAATGATAAGATTGTTACATCTATCCGCCTGCTAAATGCCGACGAGCGTATTACAGTGATAGCACAAATGCTGAGCGGCGAACGACCCACTGCGGCTGCATTGGAAAATGCGAGGGAGATGGTAGGGAATTGAACGGGTGAATGGTCAATAGCGAATGGACAATGGGCAAATTAATTCAATGAGATAAGTTTAGTTCGATAAGAAATATTTAAAAAAAAGATAAAGCTTTTGCATAAAATTACCATTTTAATAGTGCTGGTTCTTTTAATGGTATTGGGATATGGAATGCACAAACTTATTCGCAGGTTTATCGATCCAAGGCAATCATTAAACCACTTGTTTTTATTTTTCCTGGCGCATTTTGTAGGCATCTTTATCCTTTCGTTTTTTGTAAACCTGCTCATCCTTAAATTTGCTGGTTTTTTATTTCGGCCTTAAAAAATTACTTTTACCAAAAAACAAACTATCATTAACATAAAAGCATATGAGCAATAACTTACTCAAGGGAAAAAAAGGGATCATCTTTGGTGCCCTGGACGAAAAATCAATAGCCTGGATCACCGCCATCCGTTGCCACGAAGAAGGAGCCGAAATTGTATTAACCAATGCACCAGTAGCCATGCGTATGGGTGAAATAAATAAACTGGCCGAAAAGATAAATGCTCCCGTAATTCCCTGTGATGTGAGCAATGGAGAGGATGTAGATAACCTGATAACAAAAGCCATGGAACATTTTGGCGGAGGGTTTGATTTTGTGCTGCATTCCATTGGTATGAGTTTGAATGTGCGTAAAGGAAAACATTACACAGAAATTGATTATGGTTTTAATGAAAAAACATTGGGCATTTCTTCCATGAGCCTGCACCGGGTGCTGGCCACCTGTATGAAAAAAGATGCTATCAACAATTGGGGAAGTGTAATAGCACTAACCTATATTGCTGCGCAAAGAGTTTTTCCTGATTACAATGAAATGGCCGATGCCAAATCATTGTTGGAAAGTGTAGCCCGTAGTTTTGGATATCATTATGGTGTAAAAAAACAGGTAAGGGTAAATACTATTTCTCAAAGCCCCACCAAAACTACTGCCGGCAGTGGGGTAAAAGGTTTTGATGGGTTTATAAACTATGCAGAAAAAATGAGTCCGCTGGGTAATGCCAGTGCGCTGGATTGTGCCAATTATATTGTAATGATGTTTAGCGATCTTAGCAAGATGGTAACCATGCAAAATTTATTTCATGATGGTGGGTTTTCTTTTACCGGGGTTACGCAGGCAGTGATAGAGCGAATGGAAACCCCCTCTACGCTCTAAACGGCAAACTGGGGTTTCAATAATTTAAAGTCTCAGCTTTTATTGCAAAATAAAAAAATGAAGCCCTCCTATTTTGGAGGGCTTTAATATTTATAAATAAACTGGTTTACTCACTAGGACTGAGCAGAGCTTAAAAACAAAACCCTCCAAAATAGGAGGGCTTCATAAATAATATAAACTTCCGGTTCTCCATTCAAGGGATGGAGGGGCATGTTTTTTTTAATACTCATCTTCATTAAAAAAGAAATCTTCCTGGCTGGGGTAATCGGGCCATATATCATCCAGTCCTTCGTACAAATCGCCTTCGTCTTCCAGTTCCTGCAGGTTTTCTATTACTTCAATAGGAGCACCGCTGCGTATGCTGTAATCAATCAATTCGTCTTTTGTTGCAGGCCAGGGTGCGTCTTCTAAATGGGAGGCCAGTTCTAGTGTCCAAAACATCGTTAATAGGTTTAATTTTTTGCAAATGTAGATTTTAGTACGATATAACCAAAAGTGTTTTTTAAACAGGTACGCTAACTTAATAATTGCATTGTGCGGTCAGGTACTTATTAATGCAAATTAAAGTGGCAAATATGCAGCCAATATGCCGGGATATTTTTAAAAGTATGTTTAAATGGTTTATTTTCGGCGCATGTTAACAGCAACCAATATTGAAAAATTTTACGGCAAACTGCATGTATTAAAGGGAGTGGATATCAGTATTGGCAAAGGCGAAATTGTAAGTATAGTAGGATCTTCGGGCGCTGGCAAAAGTACATTGCTGCATATACTGGGCACATTAGACAGCCCCGATAAAGGCCAGGTTATTTTAAACAACCAGCGCACAGACAAACTTTCGGGTAAAGCGCTGGCCAGGTTTCGCAATACCCATATTGGTTTTATTTTTCAGTTTCATCATTTGCTGCCGGAGTTTACTGGCCTGGAAAATGTTTGCATACCGGGCTGGATTGCCGGGGCTAAGAAAAAAGAAACCCAGGATAAAGCAACAGAATTATTAAAAAGCCTGGGGCTGGGGGAGCGGTTGCAAAACAAACCTCATCAATTGAGTGGTGGTGAGCAGCAAAGAGTAGCTGTTGCCAGGGCTTTAATAAACAATCCGGATATTGTGATGGCAGATGAACCTACGGGTAATCTTGATAGTGAGAATGGCCGTGAACTGCACAAGCTTTTTATAGAATTAAGAAATAAATACCAGCAAACTTTTTTAATTGTTACACACAATGAAGAACTGGCACAGATGAGCGACAGGATCGTACATATGAAAGATGGGAAGATAATTAGTTAATCATGGATAATTATCAATTTATAATACCCATTAGAAATATTTAAAAATAAATCGGATCAATATAAAAAAAATTCATTCATTAGTACCCCAACAACCCCTTCAATATCTTCGCTACTTTTTCTGCATTCGGCAACATGGCTTTTTCCAGTATCATATTCATGGGCACCGCAGGCAGATCCAATGCTCCCATTACTTCCACCGGTGCATCTAAAAATTTAAAACAAGCTTTACTAATTCTTCCGGCCAATGCTTCTGCAAAAGAATTATTCTGCTGCTCTTCTGTAAGTATTAAACATTTGCCATGTTTTTTTACAGTTGCAAAAACTAATTCTTCATCCAACGGAAACAATGTTCTCAGATCTATAATATCTATGTGGCCATCAAATTGTTTTGCTGCAGCTTTGGCCCAATAGACTCCCATGCCATAAGTAATAATGCAACAACTTTCTCCAACGGTTATTTTATTTTCATCAGCATGCAAAACAAAGGTTGCTTTTCCTAAGGGGATGATGTAATCGCTTGAAGGTTCAATGCATTTCGCTTCTTCTGTGCCGGGTACTTTACTCCAGTAAAGTCCTTTATGTTCCAGCATCACTACCGGGTTAGGATCCAGAAAGGCTGCTTTCATCAATCCTTTCATATCAGCCGCATTACTGGGGTAAACAATTTTAATTCCTTTAATAGTGAGCAGCAAACTTTCTATACTTCCGCTATGGTAAGGCCCGCCGCCACCATAAGCGCCGATGGGTACACGGATAAGTGTTTGCACGGGAAATTTTCCGCAGGTTAAATAACAGCTTTTAGAAATTTCTGTTACCAATTGATTTAAACCGGGATAAATATAATCTGCAAACTGCACTTCTGCAATTGGCTTTACGCCTACTGCACTCATGCCCAGCGTAGAGCCAATAATGTACGCTTCTTGTATAGCAGTATTAAAAACCCGGTGGTCTCCAAATTGTTCTGCAAGGGTAGCGGCTTCCCGGAAAACACCGCCCAGCCTGCGTCCTACATCCTGGCCGTACAGCACTGCTTCCGGAAATTCTTCCATTATTTCTCTTATGGCAAATAATGCAGCATCTACAAATAATATTTTTTCTTTTCCCGCTGGTACTCTTTCTCCTTTTTCTTCGGTGATGGTTGTGGGAGCAAAAACATGATCGCTCACATTATCTGCAATGGGTTCGGGAGAAGCTACGGCTGCATCAAAATCTTTTTTTACCAGTGCTGCAGTTTCTCTTTCTATATTTTGTAAAGTGTTTTCATCTATACCATTTTGCAAAAGCTGTGCTCTTAATTTTGGTACGGGATCATCTGCAAAATGTTTTGCCAGGTCTTCATCTGTTCTGTAAAATTCTTTTCTTACCCCACTCGTATGATGACCCAGTAATGGAACTTTTACATGTACCAGCCAGGGTTGTCTTTTTTCTCTTACCTCGTTTACTATCATCTGCATGGCACTAAAACTTTCTGTAAAATTGCTGCCGTTTATGCTTATGCGGTTAATCCCTTTAAAGCCTTCTATAAATTCATAGGCATTGCTTGTTCTTGCTTCTGCTCCAGTTACGCTAATGCCCCAATTGTTATCTTGCACTAAATAAATAATAGGCAATTGATGCAATGCCGCAAACTGAAAAGCTTCACTCACTTCTCCTTCTGTAACAGATGCATCGCCGAGGGAGCAGATAACGATGGGTACCTCACCCCCAACTCCTCTCCGAAAGAGAGGAGAGTTTATTTTTTCTAAATATTTTAAGCCCTGTGCAATGCCAGTAGTAGGAATTACCTGCATACCTGTGGCACTGCTCTGATGAATAATAGTAGGTTTATCTGTGCCCCGGTAGTTGGGATGATTGTAATATTCTCTTCCACCTGTAAAAATATCTTCGCCTTTGGCAAGTAATTGAAGCATGAGTTGATAGGGAGTAAAACCTATGCCCAGCAACATACTTTCATCCCGGTAGTAGGGGCTCACAAAATCGCAGGGAAGTAAATTAAAAGCAGTAGCCAATTGTATGGCTTCGTGGCCCCGGCTGGTGCTGTGTACATATTTGCAAATGGCCCGGTTTGCTTCATAAATTTCTGCCATGGCTTTGGCAGTACACATGTATTTGTAAGCTTTTAATAATAGTTCGGTCATTTTTTAAAGTCAATTGTCAATGGGTCATTGGTCAGTAGGTCAAAGGGAATACGTGTAGCCAGTTTTTAAAAAACATTATTGCCTCTTATTAAAATCTCGGGAAAAACGATTAATAAAAATTTAGTTCTATCAAAAAAATTTTCAGAGCTTGAATAATGGCAATTGACTTATTGACCATTTAAAACCCGGCATAAAAAAATTATTGCATCTTAAATGTTTCCAAAAACTTAGTAGTAAAATTTCCTTTTCTAAAATCTTCGTTCTGCATCAGTTGCAGGTGAAAAGGAATGGTCGTTTTTATTCCTTCAATAATATATTCGCTGAGTGCACGGTGCATAGTGTTGATGGCTTCTTCACGGGTTTGTGCAATCGCAATTAATTTGGCTATCATACTATCATAATAAGGTGGAATAATATAACCAGCATACGCATGACTGTCTACTCGTACTCCGTGCCCGCCCGGCTGGTGCAATACTGTAATCTTGCCAGGGCAAGGCCTGAAATCATTATAAGGATCTTCTGCATTAATGCGGCATTCTATTGCATGCATCTGCGGAAAATAATTAATGCCACTTACTTTTTCGCCGGCAGCTATTTTTATCTGTTCTTTTATCAAATCAAAATTTATTACTTCTTCGGTAACGCAATGCTCCACCTGTATGCGGGTGTTCATTTCCATGAAGTAAAAATTGCGGTTCTTATCTACCAAAAATTCTACCGTACCCACACTTTCATAATCGATGGCTTTGGCGGCTTTAATGGCCGCATCTCCCATCCGGGTTCTAAGATCGTCGGTCATAAAAGGTGAAGGAGATTCTTCTACAAGCTTTTGGTGCCTGCGCTGAATAGAGCAATCCCGTTCGCTGAGATGGCTCACATTTCCATACTGATCTCCTGCAATCTGAATTTCTATATGGCGGGGTTCTTCTACAAATTTTTCCATGTAGATGCCATCGTTTTTAAAAGAAGCGGCTGCTTCTGTTTTGGCATTTTCGTAAGCTTTTTCAATTTCACTTTCCTGGTAAACAACCCGCATTCCTTTTCCACCACCACCTGCAGTGGCTTTTAAAATAACAGGGTAGCCCACTTCAATGGCAGATTTTTTTGCATGTTCCACATTCTGCAATAAACCTTCTACACCAGGTATCACGGGTACGCCTGCCTTAATCATGGTTTCTTTGGCGGTTACTTTATCGCCCATAGCATTAATCATATCGGGGGTGGGCCCAATAAATTTAATATCATGATCGGCACATATTTTGGCAAACTTGGCATTCTCTGCCAGGAAACCATAACCAGGATGAATGGCATCGGCATTGGTAATTTCTGCTGCCGCCATTATATGGGCCATGTTCAGGTAGCTGTCCACACTCTGTGGTTTTCCTATACAAACAGCTTCATCTGCAAATTTTACATGCAGACTGTCTTTATCGGCAGTAGAATATACAGCCACTGTTTTAATGCCCATTTCTTTGCAGGTACGAATAACACGCAGCGCAATTTCTCCTCTATTGGCAATTAGTATTTTTTTAAACATAGTATTTTAATGTGCCTGTGTGTAAATGGGGAATACAAATGTGCGGATGTGCAGATATGCAAATGTGCAGAATTCAATTTGTAGTATCATCGAACATGCAAGGCAATATTTTTATAAATTAAAAAATAAAAAACTTAAAAAATAACTGATGACGATTTTCTTTTTGATGTTGCCAAAATGGTTTCTAATATTTTATTCAGTACTTCAGGCTTTTCTGCCAAACCTTCTGGCTTTTGAAAGCCTGTAGCCTTCTCACATATTAAAAACCAGTACGTGGTTCATCCGCTTCTTTTGGGGCAACTTTTATTTTATGAATAAAGTCTGCTTTACTTCCAGGATTCTGTGCTTCCATAGCATTAGCACCTATTGAACATTTGCACATTTCCTTACGCTGGCTCTACAAGGAACAATGGCTGATCATATTCTACCGGGCTGGCATCTTCTACCAAAACTTTTACAATGGTTCCTTTTATTTCGCTTTCTATTTCATTAAAGAGTTTCATGGCCTCAATGATGCAAACTATTTTACCGGGTATTACTTCATCGCCCACATTTATTAAGATGGGTTTGTCGGGACCCGACTGGCGGTAAAATGTTCCGATCATTGGGCTTTTAATGGTGATGAGATTATCTTGTTTGGGAACTACTGGGGCAGCAGGAGCGGCGGGTGCAGCAGGAGAAGCAGCTAATGGTGCAGAAGGAAGAGGTGCGTATGAGGAAAGAGAAGCAGGTTGAGTGTAAATTTTTTGGGAAGGGTCTTTCTTTTGTTTGATGGTAATTCGGGTGCCATCTTCTTCTATTGTTATTTCTCCTATGGAGGTTTTGTTAATGAGCTTTACCAGCTCCTGAATCTGTTTAATGTCCATGTGATAATTTTAAGTGATTATTTGGATATTATGAAAAGGGGAGCTAAGGTATGAAATCCATATTCATAAATGCAAGTAGATATTTTAAAAAACATTCAAAAACACCTTTTTTTGGCTTAAAACGAACAAAAACAGGGCTAAATAAGGGTAAAAATGCTTTTTTTTAAAAATTAAAAAAGGGCTCATCTGCCAGATAAACCCTTCATTTTTTCTTTTCAGATCAATTATTTTACTCTTTCTACGTATTCACCTGTCTTAGCATTAATGCGAATCATCTCTCCTTCGTTTACGAAAAGTGGTACGTTTACGGTGGCACCGGTTTCTACTGTTGCAGGTTTTAAAGTTTTGGTAGCGGTATCGCCTCTCATGCCGGGTTCACTATAGGTAACCAGCAAAACAATTTTATCGGGCAGTTCTACTGCCATTGGTAAATCGGTTTCTCCATTAATAGCCACCATAACTTCCTGGCCGTCTTTTAAAAACCGTGGAGCATCAATCATGGTTTCGGGTACAGTAATCTGTTCAAAGTTTTCTGTATCCATAAAACTATAGCCGGTATCATCTTTATATAAATATTGATATGCTTTTTTTTCTACTCTCACAGGGTGAATGGTTTCTCCGCTGTTCCAGGTTACTTCAATGGTTCGGGTGTTGTCCACGCCTTTTAATTTTGCCCACACTTTTGCTGCGGCACGGGCAGTTTTATTTTGCCCAAATTCTATCACTGTATAAAGGCTGCCATCTACTTTGATGATTAACCCCGAACGCATGTCTGCTGTTGTTGCCATAATAACATTTAATGTTTAAGAGGCCGCAAAAATAGGGAAGAAAAAGGACTTGAGCCGAAGCATTTATAAGCCGCTGCAAACGCTATTTTACAAAGTGTTGATTCCATACTGGTTCATCATTTATTACAATCCTTATATCGTAAGTCTCCCCTGCCAAGATTATCTATCGGAATTTTAATTCATGAGTTATAATCTGGTATCGTTAAGGTTTGGTTATACCATTGTTTAGCCGTCCGGAAAATATATTGGCACTGTGTTAATGTATATAAGTAACTACTTTTTTGTCGTTGTGATTCCATTTTAGTTTTACCACCTGACGCTGGTGCTCATACACTGCCCTAAGACCGGGAAGAATATTGGCAGCTTTGCTTTGTACTGGAATGCTGATGAATATAACCACCCATAAGTTTTTCATTATATGATCTGGTTTTAATGTTGCTAAACTAATTTTTGCTACACATATTATTTGTAATGTGTTATATCATTTTCAAAGAAAAAAATAGCGGTTCTAAAATTTTTATATCCTGCTTTTTTTGCCATGCCTTAAACCTATACCTTTGCTGCGCAATAAAAATTCCAATTAATCTTTTAAAATAAAAAACATGAAAGTAACCGTAGTAGGTGCCGGAGCCGTAGGAGCTACCTGTGCCGATAATATTGCCCGCAAACAATTGTGCGATGAACTGGTGCTGGTAGATATTAAAGAAGGTGTGGCTGAAGGCAAAGCCATGGATCTGATGCAGACTGCACAGATAGAAGGGTTTGATACCCGTATCATTGGCAGTACCAATGATTATACTAAAACAGCCGGCAGTACAGTGGCAGTAATTACATCGGGTATTCCACGTAAACCCGGCATGACGAGGGAAGAATTGATCGGCATTAATGCAGGTATTGTAAAAACGGTTACATCAAATATTTTAAAGCATTCTCCGGATTGTATCATCATCATCATCAGCAATCCGATGGATACGATGACTTACCTGGCATTAAAATCTAGCGGTATTCCCAAGCACCAGATTATAGGAATGGGTGGAATATTAGATAGTGCACGCTTCCGTTATTTTCTGAGCCAGGCCATGAGCTGCTCTCCCAACGATTTGCAGGCAACCGTAATTGGAGGGCATGGCGATACCACGATGATTCCATTAACAAGACTGGCTACTTACTGCGGCACACCTGCATCCAATTATTTAGATGCAGAAGTTTTGAAAAAAGTAGCAGCAGATACAATGGTAGGTGGTGCTACTTTAACTGGCTTATTAGGAACATCGGCATGGTATGCTCCAGGTGCAGTAGGAGCCTGGCTGGTAGAAGCCATTATAAGAGATGAGAAAAAAATGATGCCTTGCTGTGTATTGCTGGAAGGAGAATATGGCCAAAGCGACATCTGCATTGGCGTTCCGGTTATTATTGGCAGAAACGGCTGGGAAAAAATTGTTGACTATAAATTGAATGAAGAAGAACAGGCTGCGTTTAGTAAAAGTGCAGATGCGGTGAGAAGCATGAACAGTGTGCTTTCTACTTTATCTATTTAAACGTATAAAAAATAATATAGAAAATGCCGGGTGTATAGCCCGGTATTTTCTATTACCATCTTTATTTATAAAGTAGTTCGACCTGGCCCGATTTTTTTCGGGGAGAATTACGAGTAAATATAGATGGTATTCCCACAGAAAACTGATTGGAGCTCTTTGAATATAGTCGGTATAATCAATTGCTTTCTGAATAAAATACGGAACGTTTTTTTTCAATCTACGCTCCAAACTTTGCAAATCTCTTTTACCAATGTGCAAATGGGCGGGAGTGAGGACTATCCTATTCCATCCGTTATCATTTCTTTATTAATTTTTGTTACCAGTCCCTGCAGTACCTTACCTGGCCCGCATTCTGTAAAATGTGTAGCACCATCTGCAATCATGGTCTGCACACATTGTGTCCATCTAACAGGGCCGGTAAGTTGTGCAATTAAATTTTCTTTTATGATAGCTGGATCTGTAATTCCTTTTGCTGCTACATTCTGATACACGGGGCAGATAGGAATATTAAAATGGGTGCTATTAATAGCAGCTTCCAATTCTTCTTTGGCCGGCAACATTAAGGGCGAGTGAAATGCGCCACCTACCGGTAATTTCAACGCTCTTTTTGCACCTGCTGCAATCATTCTTTCGCATGCAATATCAATTCCTTTTAAAGAGCCACTA